>JASEER010000031.1 GCA_030019475.1 Thermoanaerobacterales bacterium
CTGGGCCTTCGCGCTGGGGTTCGCCAGCATCGGGCTGAACACCAGGCTGAGCGACCTGCGGGCTGCGGGCAAGGACGGGCTCATCCTGGGGTTTGTCGTCGGGGCGATGAAGGCTGCACTGGCCCTGCTGGTGGTCCTCTACATCCTGTAAGGCGCAGCGGGGAATGAAGGGGGGATAACGGTGACCATCGAGGGAGCGTTGAAGCTCGAAGAGGCCGTGACACAAGAAGCAAAGGCCCCGGAGCCCGCGGGCGGGAAGGCGCGCGGCAGAGTGCGCCGCCAGGACTACCTGGTGATCGCCCTGGGCCTGGTCGGCCTGATCGTGGCGAAACTGGCGGCCTGATGAGCGGCGCAGAGGGCGGTGTCCTCGCCGTGGTGCGGGGGACGGTGCGGCCTGAAACGGCCGCCGCGGCCTGGACCCTGGCCTCGCGCCTCGGGGCGGCCCTGACGGTGCTCTACCTGCCCGGGGCCGACCTGGCACACTACGGTTTTGCCGAAACCCTTGCTCCTTCCACGGCGAAGCATGATTTTATCGCTTACGTGCAGGCCAACGCTTCGCGGGAACTCGCCCGGACGAAAGAGGCCTTCGCCCACGCCGGGGCGCCGGCCGAACGTATAAGGTGGAAGCCGGGGGACGGCCCGTTGCCGTCGCGGGTGGCGCAGGAGCTTGGGGCGGGAGCCTACGAGATGGTGGCGCTGTGCGGCCGCGCCTCCAGCCCGGGCCGGGGGCGGGGGTTTACGGAGCGCGAGGCGGCCGCCGTCGCCCGGCGGCTTTCCTGCCCGCTGGTGTACCTGCCTTAGGGCTTTAGTCCGGCGCCGGTGTACGGCGGGCCTGTGTATACTTCGGCCCCTTCCTTAACGGTAAGGAAGGGGCTTTTGCCGTTCACCGGGGGCCGACGGAGGCCGGGCGAGTGAAGTCCGCGCGTGTAAATGCACCGGATCCGGCGTACCAATAAGCCGAAGGGCGCTTCCTTGAGACTTTGACTATCCTTGACCTATTTGCGGCAAGAATAATCTAGGAAGACGGTTGCAAAGCTTCCCCAGGACTCTTTAGACTTTAGTTAAGGTCAGTCAAAGTCAAAATGTAAGGAAGGTAGGCGAGGAATGCCCAGCATCGCCGATCTCATCAGCGCGTATATCCTGGAACTCCTGGCCGATAGCCCGGGGGGGGTGGTGGAAATCCGGCGCAACGACCTGGCGCTGAGGTTCAACTGCGTTCCTTCGCAGGTTACCTACGTCCTGGCGACGCGGTTTTCGCCGCAGTCGGGGTTCATGGTTGAAAGCCGCCGGGGCGGCGGCGGGTATGTGCGCATCGCCAAGATACCCTTCGGCCGGTCGGCCCTGTTGACGCAGTTGCAGCGCCTCATCGGCGCCGAGATAGGAGCGCGGGAAGCCCACCTCTTTATCAGGCGCCTCGAGGAGGAGAACCTGATTTCATACCGGGAGGCCCTTCTCATGCGGGGGGCGGTCGGCGAGGACCTGAGCGGGGTGTCTCCTTCCGACCGTAACGCTGTGCGTGCCAGTCTTTTGAAGAACATGCTCGCCGCCCTCTGGTCGGGCGGAAGCGGTTAAACACAAGGGGGTGCAGCGGCAGGATGGAATGCGAAAAGTGCCATAAGCGTCCGGCGACGGTGCACTACACCGAGGTCGTTAACGGAAAGAAACGGGAAATGCACCTTTGCGCGACCTGTGCCGAGGAGGAGGGGATCGGGAGCTTCAAGATCACGACGCACCCCTTCAAGTTCGAGAACCTCTTCGGCGACCTCCTGGGGGCCGAGCTCCCCCGCGCCGCCGGTGAAGCACGGGAGAACGCATGCCGCCGGTGCGGCCTGACCGAGCGGCAGTTCGCGCGGCTGGGCCGTTTCGGCTGCTCCGGGTGCTACGACGCCTTCGAGCCGCACCTGGACGCCCTGTTGCGCCGGGTGCAGGGGCACCTGCGCCATACGGGCAAGGTGCCGGCCCGCGGGCAGCACAAGGCGCGGCGGCAACGTGAGATCGACCGCCTGCGCCGGGAACTGCAGGAGGCGGTACAGCGCGAAGAGTTCGAGCGGGCGGCGGAACTCCGGGACAAGATCAGGGAACTCGAGCAACGGGCGGACTGAGGAAGGAGGAGAAGGGCAAGGATGGGTTTCAGGTCTACCGTGAACAACCCCTACAGCCGCTGGATGGATGACCGGGCGCCGGAAACGGACGTGGCGGTCTCCAGCCGGATCCGCCTCGCCCGGGCGCTGCAGGGTTTCCCGTTCCCGCACCGCCTGCCGCCCGAAAGGGCCGAAGAGGTGGTCCACGCCGTCCGCCTGGCGATCGGCGACGAGCAGGTCCGCCGCGCGGCCGGGGCGATGGAGATAGCGACCCTGGCGGAATTGGCCCCTGTGGAAAGGCAGATACTAGTCGAGAAACACCTGGCCAGTCCCGCCGTTCTTGAGGAAGGCAACGAGCAGGGGCGCGCCGTCGCCCTTTCCGAGGATGAGACGGTGAGCATCCTGGTCAACGAGGAGGACCACATACGCCTGCAGGTCCTCCTGCCGGGCCTGCAACTGGAGGCGGCCTGGCGCCTGGCGGACCGGGTCGACGACGCCCTGGAAAAGACGCTGGACTACGCCTACGACGAACGACTGGGCTACCTGACGGCTTGCCCCACCAATGTCGGAACCGGTCTGCGCGCTTCGGTGATGGTGCACCTGCCCGCCCTGGCCCTGACCGGCCAGGCGCGCGAACTCCTGACCGCCGTCTCCAAGCTCGGAATGACGGTGCGGGGTCTGTACGGCGAGGGCACCGAGGCCAAGGGCTACCTCTTCCAGCTGTCCAACCAGGTCACCCTGGGGTACGGCGAAGAGGAGATCGTTAAGAACCTGACGGGAGTAACGCTGAAGGTTATCGAGCAGGAGCGGGCGGCGCGCCGGCTGCTCCTCAAAGAGAGCGGCGCGCTCATCGAGGACCGCTCGTGGCGCGCGCTGGGCCTGCTCAAACACGCGCGGCGGCTGTCGTCCGACGAGGCCCTGCGCTTCATCACCGACATCAGGCTCGGGGTTGATCTGGGGATCATTAAGAACCTGCCGATCCGCGTCCTAAATGAACTGATGGTTCTGACCCGCCCGGCCTGCGTGACGAAGGCCGGCGGCGAGGAAGGGTTGACGCCGGGACAGAGGGATGAGTTGCGGGCCAAGCTGGTGCGGGAGAAACTTGCGGACTTTAAAATCGGTGATTAGCATAGGCAAATGGGGGAGGTATAAAAATGTTCGGTCGATTTACAAAGCGTGCCCAAAAGGTGATCCTGCTGGCCCAGGAGGAGGCCCGCCGGCTCAATTACCCGTACGTGGGCACCGAGCACCTGCTGCTCGGCTTGATCCGGGAGGGCGAGGGCGTGGCGGCCAAAATCCTGGCCGACCTCGGCATAGACGCGGGGAAGGTCAAGCGGGTCATCGAGCAGATGGTCGAGACGGGGCAGGGGCCGGTCGGCGTCGAGGTCACCCTCACGCCCCGGGCCAAGCGCGTCCTGGAACTTGCGGTTGACGAGGCGCGCCGTCTGGGCCACAACTACGTGGGCACCGAACACCTGTTGCTGGGCCTGATTCGCGAGGGTGAGGGCGTGGCCGCCCAAATCCTGACCGGGATGGGCGCCGACCTGAACAAGGTGCGTAACCTGGTGCTGCAGATGCTGGGTGGGGCGGCCCCCGCGGGCCCGCCCGGCGAGCCGGCCAGGGGGGGCGCCAAAACCCCGGCCCTTGACCAGTTCGCCCGCGACCTGACCGCCCTGGCCAAGGAGGGCAAGCTGGACCCGGTGATCGGCCGGGAGAAGGAGATCGAGCGGGTCATCCAGATCCTGAGCCGCCGGACCAAGAACAACCCGGTCCTGATCGGTGACCCGGGCGTCGGCAAGACGGCCATCGCCGAGGGCTTGGCCCAGCGGATCGCCGCCGGCAACGTGCCCGAAATCCTTCTGAATAAGCGGGTCGTGGCCCTGGACCTGGCTTCGATGGTCGCCGGGACCAAGTACCGCGGCGAGTTCGAGGAGCGCATCAAGAAGGTCCTCGACGAGATCCGGGCGGCGGGGAACATCATTCTCTTCATCGACGAACTGCACACCCTGATCGGCGCCGGGGCGGCTGAAGGGGCGATCGACGCCGCCAACATCCTGAAGCCGGCCCTGGCCCGGGGCGAACTGCAGACCATCGGGGCGACCACCCTCGATGAGTACCGCAAGCACGTGGAAAAGGACTCCGCCCTGGAGCGGCGCTTCCAGCCGGTGATGGTCGAGGAGCCGACCGTCGAGGAAACGATCGCCATCCTGCGGGGCCTGCGGGACAAGTACGAGGCGCACCACCGGGTGCGGATCACCGATGAGGCGCTGGAGGCCGCCGGCCGCCTCTCGGACCGCTACATCACCGACCGCTTCCTGCCCGACAAGGCCATCGACCTGATTGACGAGGCCGCTTCGCGGGTGCGGCTGCAGGCTTTCACGGCTCCGCCGGACCTGAAGGAGCTGGAAAACCGGCTGGAGGAGCTGCGCCAGGAGAAGGAAGCGGCGGTGGCGGCGCAGGAATTTGAGAAAGCCGCCCAGCTCCGCGACCAGGAGCAGCAGCTGCGCAGCCAGCTCGACTCTTCGCGGGAGGCGTGGAGGCAGCAGAAGGGCGGCGACGAACTGGTCGTAGCCGACCAGGACATCGCACACATCGTCTCCAGCTGGACCGGCATCCCGGTCAAGAAACTGGCCGAGGAGGAGTCGGAGCGGCTGCTGAAGCTGGAGGAGATCCTGCACCAGCGCGTCGTCGGGCAGGACGACGCCGTGGCCGCCGTGGCCCGGGCCGTGCGGCGCGCGCGGGCCGGGCTGAAAGACCCCAAGCGGCCGATCGGGTCCTTCATCTTCCTGGGGCCGACCGGCGTGGGTAAGACCGAGCTGGCCCGCGCCCTGGCCGAGGCGCTCTTCGGGGACGAGGAGGCCCTGGTGCGGATCGATATGTCCGAATACATGGAACGCCACGCGGTCTCGCGCCTGGTCGGGGCGCCTCCCGGCTACGTCGGTTACGAGGAAGGGGGCCAGCTCACCGAAGCCGTCCGGCGCAAGCCCTACACAGTGGTCCTGCTGGACGAGATCGAGAAGGCCCACCCCGAGGTCTTCAACATCCTGCTGCAGGTCCTGGAGGACGGCCGCCTGACCGACGCCAAGGGGCGCACGGTGGACTTCCGGAACACGGTGATCATCATGACCTCCAACGTGGGCGTGAGCCTCCTGCGCAGGGAGGGCACCCTGGGGTTCGTGACCAACGAGGACGCAAGGGCCGAGTACGAGAAGATGAAGGAGCGGGTGATGTCCGAACTCCACCGCACCTTCCGGCCCGAGTTCCTCAACCGCATCGACGAGATCATCGTCTTCCACTCCCTGACCGGCGAGCATATCCGGAAGATCGTGGACCTGATGCTGGAGGAGGTCAACAAGCGCCTGAAGGAAAACGAGGTTGAGGTCGAGTTCACGGAGGACCTCAAGGACCTCTTGGCGAAGGAAGGATTCGATGAAAAGTTCGGCGCCCGGCCGCTCCGCCGGACCATCCAGCGCAAGGTCGAGGATCGCCTGTCGGAGGAACTCCTCAGGGGAACCTTCTCCCGGGGGGATAAGGTGGTCGCCGACGCCGCGGAAGGAGAAGTAGTGGTACATAAGGCATAGCATTAGCCCGGAGCGCGCTTGTTGCCGGTGGCTAAAAATGGTATAATGGCGAAAAAAGGCGGCTGAAGGAGGCTGTCCGTGCGCTGTCGCGAGTGCGGCTATTATTCACCGCGCTGGATGGGACGATGCCCCGGTTGTGGAGCGTGGCAGTCCTTTACCGACGAAGCGGAAGGGGGCCGGAAGAAGGCGGCGACTAAGACGGAGCCGCCCCGCCCCCTTTCCGCCGTTACGGGCGGCGAGGGAAAGAGGATCGGCACCGGCCTGGCCGAGTTGGACCGCGTCCTGGGCGGCGGCATCGTCCCGGGGGCGGCGGTCCTCATCGGCGGCGATCCCGGCATCGGGAAATCCACGCTGCTGCTGCAGGTCGCCCGGCAGGTGGCCGACCGGTATGGGGACGTGCTGTACGTCGCCGGAGAGGAGTCGGCCCTGCAGGTCCGGTTGCGTGCCGAACGCCTGGGGGCGGTCCACGACCGTCTGCTGCTCACTGCCGAAACCGACGTCGACGTCGTGGCCGCCCTGGTGGGCGAGGTCTCGCCCCGGCTGGTGGTCGTCGACTCCATCCAGACCGTGTTCCGTTCCGGGCTGCAGGCCGTCCCGGGCAGCCTGGGGCAGGTGCGGGAATGCACCCTGGCTCTGGCCCGTGTCGCGAAGGAGACCGGAGTGCCGGTCTTCCTGGTGGGCCATGTGACCAAGGAGGGCATGCTGGCCGGCCCGCGGGTCGTGGAACACATCGTCGACGCCGTCCTTTACCTGGAAGGGGAGAGGCACCAGGCCTTTCGCATACTGCGCGGCGTAAAGAACCGCTTCGGCTCGACCAACGAGATCGGGGTCTTCGAGATGCAGTCCGCCGGGCTCGTGGAGGTCACCAACCCTTCAAGCCTTTTCCTGAGTTCCGGCGCACCGGAGGCCGTGCCGGGGTCGGTGGTGGTTTCCGCCGTCGAGGGCACCCGGCCGCTACTGGTGGAGATCCAGGCCCTGGTAAGCTCCAGCGGTTACGGCACCCCCCGCCGGATGACGGCCGGAGTGGACTACAACCGGGTCGTCCTCATGGCCGCGGTCTTGGAGAAGAGGGTCGGCCTGGAGCTTTCCAACCAGGACCTGTATGTCAACGCCGTCGGCGGCGCCAGGCTCTCGGAGCCGGCCGTCGACCTGGGGATCGCCGTCGCCCTGGCCTCAAGTTTCCGGGACCGGGCGTTGCCGCCCCGGACGCTGGTCGTCGGAGAGGTCGGCCTCACCGGCGAGGTGCGGCCCGTGCCGGCCCTGGACAAGAGACTCCGGGAAGCCGCCAAGCTGGGTTTCGAGGCGGCCCTGGTTCCCGGCGAAGGGTACCCCCGCCGGGGCCCGGAGGCGGGCCTGCGCGTCCACGGCGTACGGACGGTGGGCGAAGCGTTGCAATTGTTGAGTTGAAAACCGGCGTTCCGCGACCGGCGATCGAACAAAAAAGGATTCGCGGCAGCGAATCCATACGAGTCCGACGACCGACGGCTGACGACCGACGACCGAACAGGAGGTTGAACCTTGGTCAGGGACGAGAAGGCTGAGGAGGAACTGCTCCGCATTCTGCGCACGGTGGCTCCCGGAACCCCGCTCCGCGAAGGGCTGGAGAACATCCTGCGGGCGGGAAGCGGTGCCCTGATCGTCGTCGGCGACCGCCCCGAAGTGATGGAGATCGCGGAGGGGGGCTTCAGAGTCAACGCCGAGTTCTCCCCGGCCAAGCTCTACGAACTCGCCAAGATGGACGGGGCGATCATCCTGGACGACGAGGCGCGGCGGATCATCGCCGCCAACACCCAGCTCGTCCCCGACCTCGGCATCCCGTCCAACGAGACCGGCATCAGGCACCGGACCGCCGAGCGCGTCGCCCGGCAGACCGACGCCCTGGTGATCTCCATTTCCCAGCGCCGCGGCGTGATCACGATGTACAAGGGGTCGATCAAGTACGTCCTCCGCGACCTCGGCGTGATTTTCACCAAGGCCAACCAGGCGCTCCAGACCCTTGAAAAATACCGGACCATCCTCGACCGCATCCTGATCAACCTGAGCATCCAGGAGTTTGAGGACACCGTTACCCTTTACGATGTCTGCAAGATCATCCAGCGCATCGAGATGACCCTCAAGGTGGTCCGCGAGATCGGCAAGTACATTACCGAGCTGGGCACCGAAGGGCGCCTGATCACCATGCAGCTGGACGAGTTGATCGCCAACCTGGACGACGAGGGCCTGCTGGTCATCCAGGACTACAGCACGGCCGCCGACCGTACGCCGCGGCAGCTCCTGGGCATCATCGAATCCTGGCCGAGCGAGGACCTCCTGGACCTGCCGCTCATCGCCCGGGTGCTCGGCTATCCGGGGGGCAGCACGATCCTGGAACAGCACGTCTCCTCGCGGGGTTACCGTATCCTGGGCAAGATCCCCCGCCTTCCATCCCCGGTCATCGAGAACCTGGTGGGCACCTTCGGCACGCTCAACCGCTGCCTCAACGCCTCCCTGGAAGAGCTGGACGCGGTGGAGGGGATCGGGGAGACCCGCGCCCGGGCCATCAAGGAGGGCCTGAGCCGTTATTGGAACCAACTCCTGCAAGAAAGATACCGGTAATCGTTAGCAGAAAGGCGTACAAGGCCGGATTTTTGACAGGATTGGTTGGTTTGTGGTATACTTAAGGAAGTCAAGGATCCCGGGAGGTGGCGCGTTGTTTAAGATTGGAGACAAGGTTGTCTACCCAATGCATGGGGCGGGCGTCATCGAGGCCATCGAGGAGAAGGAGATTCTGGGGGAAAGGCACCAGTACTACGTTCTCCGCCTACCGATAGGCAATATGAAAGTGATGGTTCCAACCTCCAGCGGGGAAGGTATAGGTCTACGCCAGGTAATCGGCATGGAAGAAGTGCAGGAAGTGTTCGGCATCTTAAAGAGCAACAGCACCCAGATGCCGGGAAACTGGAACCGGCGTTACCGTGCCAACCTGGAAAAGATCAAGAGCGGCAACATCTACGAGGTGGCCGAGGTGGTAAGAAACCTGGCCCGCCGGGAACGTGAAAAGGGCCTCTCCTCGGGAGAGAAAAGGATGCTTGACAGCGCCAGGCAGATCCTGATCAGCGAACTGGTGCTCGCCACAGAGCTGGAGGAAGACAAGGCCCGAACGATACTGGACCAGATGCTGGCCTAGACTGGCGGAAAGATTCGCCAGTTTTTTTTATTGTGAGGCGCCTTTGGGCAAAGGTATAATAAAGGGACAGGGTTGGAAAGGAGGTGAAAGAGAGTGCGCAGGGCTGCTTTTCTTTTTTTGACCCTCGGATTCGCGGCGGCAGGGTTCTTCCTGGGCTACTACCTTTTCGTGCAACAGGACGTCTTTGACCTAAACCTCGCGACCACCACCGGCTACGGTATGGCGGCTTTAACGACCCTTATCGCACTCGCGGTCGGGATCGTTACGGCACCGCGGATCATCGCATTGACCATCGCGCTGAACACGCGCTCCGTTGAGCACCTGCAACGAATGCCCATCCAGGACCTGATCATCGCCGCCCTTGGACTCATTGTTGGCCTGTTAATCGCCAACCTCATCGGTTCCATCTTAAAGGGCCTGGGCTGGTTCGGCACGGCCATCGGCATCCTGGTTTCCGTGTTCCTGGGCTACCTGGGCCTGATGGTCGGCATCCGCAAGCGCGAGGAGCTGGTCGGGCTGCTCGCCAACCTGCCCTGGCTGGGGAAAGACCGGGGTACCCGCGGAGAGGCCAAGCTCCTTGATACCTCCGCGATCATCGACGGCCGCATCGCCGACCTTTGCTCCACGGGTTTCCTGGAAGGGACGCTGATCATTCCCGCCTTCGTTCTCGACGAGCTGCAGCACATCGCCGACTCCAGCGACACGCTCAAGCGCAACCGGGGCCGCCGGGGCCTCGATATCCTTAATTACATCCGCCGGAAGTCCGAGACGAAGGTGCAGATCTACGAGAACGTCAAGGGCCTGGAGGACCTCCCCGACGTCGACACCAAGCTCGTAAAGCTGGCGCGGCGTCTGGGGGCGAGGATCATTACCAACGACTTCAACCTGAACAAGGTCGCGGAACTGCAGGGCGTGAAGGTGCTGAACATCAATGAGCTGGCCAACGCCTTAAAGCCGGTGCTCCTGCCCGGGGAGGAGATGACCGTCCAGGTGATCAGGGACGGCAAGGAGCCCGGTCAGGGGGTCGGCTACCTGGATGACGGCACAATGATCGTCGTCGACGGCGGCAAGCGCTTCATCGGCCAAACGATCCGGGTTACCGTGACCAGTGTCCTGCAGACCACGGCGGGCCGGATGATCTTCGCCCGTCCCAAGGTCGGCCGCAAGGACGAGCCGCTCCACGGGAAACTCGACGAGGTGAATGCGGTTGGCGGTTAAGGCGAACGCCGTTATCGTCGCGGCCGGCGCAGGCAGTCGGATGGGGGACGGCCCCAGGAAGCAATACCGGCTGCTCGCCGGCCGCCCGGTTTTGGCGTACACTTTAAGGGCCTTTGAGGATACGGAGATGATCGGGTCCATCGCCCTGGTGGTGACGCCCGGCGACGAGGAATGGTGCCGCCGCGACATTGTGGAACGCTGCGGCTGCCGCAAGGTGGCGGCCGTCGTCCCCGGCGGGCGGGAGCGCCAGGAGTCGGTCCGGCAGGGCCTCGAGGCCCTGCCCCCCGCCCCGCTGGTGGTTATCCACGACGGGGTGCGGCCCTTCGTGACCCGGGAACAGGTCGAAGCGGTGGTCGAGGCGGCCGCGGAGCACGGGGCGGCCACCCTGGCCGTGCCGGCCAAGGATACGGTGAAAATCGGCGACGCGGCGGGCATGGCGGTCGAGACCCTGCCCCGTGAACGGCTGTGGCTCGTCCAGACCCCGCAGGCCTTCCGGCGGGACGTCATCCTGTCCGCCCACGAGCGCGCCCGCGCCGAGGGCTTCACCGGTACCGACGACGCCTCCCTCGTCGAGCGGCTCGGCGGGCGGGTGGCCCTGGTGCCCGGGGACTACGCCAACATCAAGATCACCACCCCCGAGGACCTGACCTACGCCCGAGCCCTCACCGGAGAGGCGACGAGCTTGCGCACCGGATTCGGCTATGACGTGCACCGGCTGGTTGAAGACCGGCCACTCATCCTGGGCGGCGTCAACATCTCCTACCCCCGCGGCCTCCTGGGCCACTCCGACGCCGACGTCCTCACCCACGCCGTAATGGACGCCCTGCTGGGCGCCGCCGCCCTGGGGGACATCGGGCAATACTTCCCCGACACCGACCCGCGGTATGAAGGCGCGTCCAGCCTGGACCTGCTGGCGGCCGTCGCCCGCCTGCTGGCCGACAAAGGCCTCACCGTCAACAACATCGACGCCACCGTCGTCGCCCAGGCCCCGAAGCTCGCCCCCCACATCCCCGCCATGCGCGCCAACCTGGCCCGCGTCCTCGGCCTCAACCCCGACCGCGTCTCCGTCAAGGCCACCACCACCGAGGGCCTCGGCTTCACCGGCACCGGCGAGGGCATCGCCGCCCACGCCGTGGCGACGGTGGTCGGCTGCGGCGGGTAGCGTAAACGCCCGCTTAGCCTTCCTTCCTCCTTCCGTTTTCTCCATTACACGAAGGCTCCAATAGAGGGATTATTTAGTAATGTGTCGAAATTGAGCCCCAGGCACACCTTTGAAGTGAGCATCCCGGAACCGCTTGCGAATCGGGTCTAGCAGAGAACCGGTAAAAACAGCCGCACCCAGTTCTCGGTTACTCTCGGGCAGGAAGCTGACCGGGGCCGTAATGGCAGGGGGCTTTCATTGGAGTGGTCATGCGCAACGTAAGCGAAATCACCGAACTGTTAAATGAACTCGAAAGCGTTACAGCGGATGACCTTGAAGATCAGGATCTGGACTTCAAAGAATGGGATCCGCAGAGTATGAACGATTCCGTGGGTCTCGTCATTGAGATGGCTGTTTGCATGGCCAACGGGGGCGGTGGCACCGTGGTTTTCGGGGTGAAGGACAAGGTTATAGGGCGGGCCCGGGCCATCCTCGGCGTACCTCCCGAGGTGGATGTCAATCGCCTGAAAAAGGCCGTCTATGACTCGACTGACCCCAAATTGACGCCGGTTTTTGAAGAACTGCGGGTGCCGGAAGGTACGGGCCGGATCCTGGTTATGCATATCTATCCCGGCATGCCTCCATATACAGACACCGCCGGGAGGGGCAAGGTTCGCGTGGGCAAGGATTGTCAGCCGTTGACGGGCACCCTCAGGCGGCGCATTATGGTCGAGACGGGGGAGACTGACTTTACTGCGGAAGAAACGGATGGTCGGCCGGAGGACCTGATTTCGGCGGCAGCCCTGGAACAGCTCTGCGATGCTGCCCGTCGGGAGAAGGCGCCCGAGGAGCTTTTCCGGCAAAGGGGCTTGGATATCCTTGCTCAAATCGGTGTCCTGCGCTCCGGTCGCCTGACCCGTGCCGGGGTACTTCTCGCCGGGACTGACCAGGCGATTCGTCGAAACGTTCCCGGTTTTGTCTGGACTCACCTGCGAATGGTAAGTGACACCCGCTACACGGACCGTGCCGACGGGTCTGATGCCCTGCCGATTGCCCTTTCCCGTCTTATGGACCGGATCAACGCCGATAATCCCATTACTACCCTGGAACAGGGACTGTTTCATTTCGAGTATCGTACCTACCCGGAACTCGCTTTGCGGGAGGCACTGTTGAACGCCTTTTGCCATGCGGATTTTCGCATCGCCGGACCCATCCTGGTCAAGCAGTTCCCGGACCGTCTCGAAATCAGCAATCCCGGCGGTTTTATCGCCGGGATCACCCCCCAAAACATCTTGCATCATCAGCCGGCGGCCCGGAACCCCCTCTTAGTCGATGCATTGGCTAGACTGCGCCTGGTGAATCGTAGCAACCTCGGCATTAGCCGGATGTTCGAGGCGCTCCTTATCGAAGGCAAGGAACCGCCTCTCATCCTGGAAAACGGGGATTCGGTCACCGTCACTTTTCGCCGGCGAGAATTCTTATCGGCCTTTCGCATGTTTGTGGCCGAGGAGAACCGTACGGGCCGATTCCTTTCGGTGGACCATCTCCTTGTGCTTCAATACCTCCTGGCTCATCCGGAGATTGACACCCGCGCTGCCGCATCCATTTGTCAGCGCTCAGAACCTCAGGCCCGGGACATTTTGACCGAGATGGAGCAGCGCCTTGCCTATCTTGAGCGTGGCGGAACCGGCAGGGGAACCTACTGGACCCTGCGCCCGGAAGTCCACCGTCGCCTGGCCGGTCCAAGCTACCTTGAACGGGACCGTCGCATCGACTGGGATGCGGCCAAGACGCGGATCGCCAGCATTCTCAAACGAAGGTTCGAGCATGGCGATTCAAAGGGTTTGTCTAACAAGGAGATCCGCGCGATCACCCGGTTTAGTCGACAGCAGGTCACAAAAATGATGGCAGAGTTGAGGAGAGAAATACCCCAGATTGTCACCGAAGGCCATGGTGCCGGAGCCCGGCATGTTTGGATAGAATGACACGAGAATCGACGCACTAGTCAATTGCGTGTCAATTATGCTCCGAATTGACTTCCAAATTGACCTCCAGGCATTCCGGAGCAATTGCCACGAAGACTGCCAGTCTGTCTTATACTAAGCGCTAAGTCCTACCGCTTTGGGAAGAACCGGCGCCGTAAGAGCGTAGGTCGGATTTAATCCACGGGCAACCTTCCAGGGTAGCCAGTTCTAGGTGATAACGGTAGTCAGCTTATAGGTTGGCGACAACGGGAGAGGAAAGTATGCTGCCGGACGTCCTTGGTCCGAATCTCAAGCTGGTATTCTGCGGGACCGCGGTAGGGAACCGATCCGCTCAGGTTGGCGCTTACTATGCGGACAAGCGAAACAAGTTCTGGAGAATACTTCACCAAGTTGGACTTACGGAACGGCTCTTGTTGCCACACGAGTACCGGGAACTTCTGAAGTACGGTATCGGTGTCTCGGATCTCGTGAAGAGGCGGACAGGAGTTGACGGGACCCTGTCAATAAACGATTATGGTGTTCCGGCGTTCAGGGCCAAGATTGCTAAGTATCAGCCCCGCATTGTATGCTTCAACGGTAAGAGAGCAGCAAAGTTTTTTCTTCAACACAGCAAAACTATGGGTTGCAGATAGAAGTGAGGGCAAGACATTGTTATATGTTGCCCCTTCCACGTCCGGAGCGGCCAACGGCTTCTGGGATGCCACGTACTGGGAATCACTGGCTGAACTTTACAGAAGTATAGACGTAATAGACACGCAGGGTCCTTGATAGAGGAGAAAACGTGACGGTACGCCACGACTCCAGATTCGCTGGCGCAGAGGTGTGGTATCTCGGCCATACGCGCCGGTGGCCCACCAATCGGCGACTTAATCCCAGCGGTCCTTGTGGGAGCAGGCCCGTCGGTAAGGTTGGGTGTAAGGAGCGTGCTGCCGTGTCATTGAAAAAGCAAGTCGCCGACCTCGTGGCGCAAAACAACCTCGACAGTTTGGTGGCGCTGGCGGAGCGGGAGCGGATGGTGTTGCGCTACCTCGTCTCGCTGCTCTATGAGCGCGAGGGGGAGCGGCGCTGGCGCGCGGTCGAGGCCGTCGGCCGGGTGGCGGAGCGGGAGGCCGACCGGGACGAGGAGAGGGTGCGCGACCTGCTCCGCAATCTGATGTGGGCCCTGAACGACGAGTCGGGGAACATGCCCTGGGGCGCTCCGGAGGCCGTCGGCGAGATCGTCGCCCGGCGCCCGGAACTCTACGGTGAGTTTGCATCGAACCTGGTCTACAACTATCTGGACGAGCCGGCGGTGACGCGGGGCGTGCTTTGGGCCATCGGCCGGATCGGGCGGCATAACCCGGAGTTGGTCGCCGAGATGCTTCCGGCGGTGGAGTCCCTGCTCGGTGACCCCGATCCCGCGATCAGGGGCTACGCCGCCTGGACCCTGGCGGAGAACGGCGTGAAGCTTCCCGGGGCCGCGGCAAGGCTTGCCTCCGATGAGCGGGTGATAGAGATCTGGGAAAACGGGCGCCTGATCAGGATGCCGGTCAGGGAAGTGGCCACGCGGCTGCTGGACACCCCGCAAGCCATCGGACGGTTAGGGTGAAACCACATTATTGTGAGTCGCTGGCCGATTAAGGCCGCGTTGCGCCCCAAAAGGTCAGGCGTACTTAAGCAGAGACGACCCTAAAGGAGAAATCTGGCGTTGACAATAGTGCTCTACGTTCTCATCTTCCCGGTCCTCGCGGCGGGGCTGTTCATCCTGGGCGGCCGGCTGGCCTTCGGCCGCATGCTGGCCGCCTCGGTCCGCGACTTGATCGCCGACGCGCAGACAGCCGCCCCCGCCGCGAAGTTCTCCTACGCGGACCTGCAGGGGCTGCCGGCGCCCGTGCAACGGTACTTCCGCCACGTGTTGCCGGAGGGGCAAGAGGAAGTGCGGTTCGTCCGTCTGAAGCAAGAGGGGCAGATGCGAACCAGTGAGAAGCAGAAATGGATGCCCTTCACCGCCGAGCAGTATTTCGCGATCCGGCGGCCGGGGTTCATCTGGCATTCGGTGGTGAGGCCGGTCCCGGGGGTTTGGATCGAGGGGCGGGACATGTACCGCCGCGGGGAGGGCCACATGCTCATCAAGCTTTTCTCCGCCATCCCTGTGGTGAACGCTAAAGGCCGGGAGATGGACGAGGGCGCGTTGCACCGGTACCTGCTCGAGACGGTCTGGTTCCCGACGGCCCTTTTGCCTTCGGAGAGGATCAAGTGGGAGGCGGTCGATAAAGACGCGGCGCGGGTGACCATCACCGACGGCGAACTCACCCTGTCGGCGGTGGCCCATTTCAACGCACGCGAGGAACTCACCCGCTGGGAGACCATGCGGTATAACTTTGACGCCCAAAAGCGGATCAAATACACGGGCTACTGTAACGACTACCGGCGGATGGACGGCATGCTGGTCCCCCGGAGCGTCGTCGTCCAGTGGAACTACCCGGACCACGACTTCACCTACTTTAAGGGGACGGTGACCGAAATCGAGTACGACCGGCCGGCGCTGCAGATGATTTCTAATCGGACGGTGCAAAGAGGATGAAGGTATCAACGCAGCGTTTGGCTATGGGGAAGGAATTGTCGTCTTAAGACAGAATAACGGGACAAATGTTTTCATAAGGAGCCCGGAGGAGTGGAAGAGCAGAAGGATGCGAGTCGCGGCGTAGCTCCCCGCGGTAACGGCGGTGGTGACGCGCCGGTGGACGAGGCCGATCCGGGTGACGTGGAGCGGTTCGACATCCTGCAGGACGGCGAGGCGCCTGAAACGGTCGACGCCCTGAAGGATTTGGTCATGCTGGCCGGGGTTCTCCGGGATATGGCCTCGGAAAGGTTCTGGAGTGAACCGCGGTATGTCTTTGATACTTTGCGCACCTTTGAGTTGATCCGGCGCAGCACTTTTTATGAAGAGGAAGCGGTGCAGGGCGAGGATGAGCTTGCCTACCGGTTTCAACGTGCCTATGGAGAGAAGCCGTCGATTGACATCCCCCGGTTGGTGCGTCTGGGACGGCGCAACAACTGGATTACGACGGCCGCCAACCCGCCCCTCAAGTTTACCACCCCGGGCCGGCGCATGGTCGGCCAACTCTTCCGCATCGCCAACGACAGTCTGTTCTATTACCGTCGCAGCCCTGCGCTGCGCGATATTTACCAGGCCGAGCGCGACCTGCAGTTGGCTCGTGCTTATGAGGATATGGGCATCGGTGTGCATGATACCGTGGCCAGCGTGATGCACAACCTGGAGAACGCGGTGAACGACCTGCGCTATATGCGCGAGAAGTACGTGCAGGACCGCAGGGCGGTGGAGCGGTATGAGGCCGTGATCGCGCTGGTACAGATGCTGGAACGGGAACTCGAAGCGCGGATGCCCCCGCCGGGGGAGATCGTCGACCGGCGGGGCGAGGAGCAGCGCCGGCGCAGCAGCCTGCTTTTTTACCGTGTGCTCCAGGAACTGTCCGCCTTGTTGGGTGAGAATGCGTACACCTCGCAGGTGCAGGTTGGACGGGCGGTGCTGCGCGTTGACTGTGACCGGTGGCGGCAGTACCTGGTGGATGCGTTTGGGGGCGAACTGCGCGGTATGGCCCTGGGTCCCCTGCGGATCCTGCAGTACTTGAACGAAGGGGCCTTCGGCGAGGAACTGGCCGGGGACGCAGGCTCGCTGTGGCTGCCCTTCCACCTGCCCCCTCTGTTGCATGAGCAGGACGTCACCGCCGGCGCAGCCTGTTTACAAGACTGGATCGACAGGTGGGAAGCGCCGGCCGCCCGGGATGATGTCCCACCCCCGGTCTACGACGAGGCGCGCCGGGTTACCGCTGCTGAACTGGCCGAGATTGTCGGCGCCAGCACCTCGATCGCCCGGGAGCTGAGCGTGGATACCAAACCTTTGGTGGAGGCCATTGCCCGCCATCCCGGCCGGTCGGTGGCCGCCTTGATCAATGACCTGGGGGAGAACTGGAGTGACGCGCTGCGCTGGCTTTCTGCCCTGGCCTACCTCATCACCGAGGCAGAGGCCTTTACCTTTGAACACGCTCCGAGTGACGCCGGCGAAGCGGCCCGGGAATACCGCTGGAAGGTGGGTTACCCGGAGGGCGGCGTCCGTTATGTGAAGGGGACGGCCAAGCTGGGGAAACATCTGGAAGGGGGAACGAAATGAGCGGGCCGGAGGAAGGTAAGGGCGTGGAATTCATCGCGCTGTCCAGGCGTGAGCAGCAGGCGCTGTCCGAGATCCTCATGTCCAGCAAGAGCTTCACCGGGGTGACCAAGCAGCGGGTCATGCGCCTGCTCAGGGTGCGCCAGGACGGTGAGTTTTATTTCTTTATCCGCAAGGCGAACCAGGTGCTCGGCCATGCCCTGAAACTCGTCTATGACGAGCCGTCCGACCGCTGTCTGGCAATGACGCGGGCCAATGGGCAGTGGGTGCAGGAGATGCTGGACGAACGGCAGTTGGCGCTGCTCCTGTTTTGCTTTTACGTCGGTATGACCTCGCGCACGGGTAAGATCTCGTTCGATGAACTGCACAGTCACTTTCAGCGTTCCTCGCTGTATGCCGAGCGGAGGCTGCTGGCGGCCCTGGATCATCTGGTTAAGTGCGGTTTCCTGCGGCTCGATAATGCGGAGAACGCTGATGATGAGGAGTCCCGCCGGGTGTACCGCCTGACGGCCGCCGGGCGGAATGTCTTCCCTCCGGTGTACCTGGGCAGGGTGCTCAGTGAGAGCCAAGGGGGAGAGGTTTCGCTGGAGCAGGTCGCGGCCTTCTTCGCCCTCGACCGGCAGCAGGAACGGAAACGGGAACCGGTGTCGGAAACGCTGCAGCTGTTTTGAGGTGAGCCATGTATCCTGTCAGCATCCGCCTGCATGGGATCCGCGACTTTGCCCCGCGGCGGCTTGATTTGGGCGCCAAGGACGACGACGTGTTGCTGGGCGGGAAGAACGGCGCCGGGAAGTCGACGCTGGTTTACGCCCTGTCCTTTGCGCTGGGGAGCGCACGCATCGCCGTGGACGGCCTGCGCTCGAAGACGCGGCATCGCAAGGCCGATGCCTGGGATGCCGAGGTTGCGGTGCTCTTCCACAACCCTCCGGGCAGTGAGCAGAAGGATGCTCCGGAGTACGTGGAACTGGTGGTCCACGTGAGTTCGCCCGCCGGAGCCGAGCGTTTTCACACCACCTTCAGCCTGCGCGGGGGTGAGACGCCGGACAAGCTGAAAGCTTTGCGGTCACCTTTCAGCAGCCGGTCCGAGGCGCGCGAGTACTACAAGCGTGTCTTCGACATTGATGCCGACGGGTATTTTATGTTTTGGTACCAGGGTTCCATCGCCGAGTTCGCCAACATTTCCGATCAGGACCGTTTTAAGCGGGTGGCGCAGATGTTCGGCCTGGATCGGCTGGAGCGGGAGTGGGCCGCGGCGCGGCGTGAGATGGCCGAAGCGGAGGACGACTTTGAGCGGGCCAAGACGGTGGCGCTGCGCAAGAAGATGCGCCTGCAGGCCCTGGAGCAGAGCAAGAATGAGCTGGAACAGCGGGACCGGATACGCTGTGAAGGCCTGCTGCTCGTGGAAGCGACCCTGACGGGTCTGATAAACATCGCCCGGGGTGAAGAGAGGGCCAAGCGGGAACGCCTGGCGGCCGTTAAGGAGCAACTGGCCCTGACGGCCGAGCGGCGGGACGA
Source organism: Thermoanaerobacterales bacterium (assembly GCA_030019475.1). Taxonomy (NCBI): domain Bacteria; kingdom Bacillati; phylum Bacillota; class Clostridia; order Thermoanaerobacterales; species Thermoanaerobacterales bacterium. The sequence goes on from JASEER010000031.1 coordinate 18,856, forward strand.
GGCGGACCGCGCCGTGCAGCGGTTGACCCGGCGCGAAGAGGAACTGAAAAAGAGGCGTGCCGCGGTGCGGGAGGACATCGACCGTTTGAGCGGCCGGAGCAATGAGCGCGCGCAGCAGATCCAGGCCCGGCGGGTTGAGAAGGACGAACTGGAGAGTAAAATTGCCGCCGTGCGGGAGAAAATGCGCTACATTCACCGCAGCCGCGAGGAACTCACGGAGGAGAAGGGCCGGCTGGCGGAGGCCGTTGCCCGCCTTAAGGAAGAGATCGAGGACCACCGTCAGACGCTGGACGGGGTGACCAAGGAACGGGATGCCGTTTTACGCAGTGCCGGTCAGACCGAAGAAGAGCGGCGGCGGTTGGCCGTGGAGTTGGAAGGGCTGCGCCGGGATGACGCTGCTTTGCCTCCGTACGCTATGCTGCAACAGGAACTGACGGGTTTGAACGCCCAGCGGGATGCCGTCCTCGTGGAGGAACGCCGGTTGGCGGACGAGGTGGGGGAGCTGGAGCGGGAGAAGCAACGGTTGGATGAACGGCAGAGCTTGTTGCTGCCCGAACAGGAGAAGCTCCTGGCGGTATACCGGAGCGCGGGCATCCCCGCCGTATCCTTCGGCGAACTGTGCGAAGTCCGCGGGGATGCCGACCGGGCGAAGGTGGAGCGCGTCCTGGGTCCTCTGAAACACACCGTTTTTGTGGCGCATCTGCTGGAGCATCTGGACGCGGAACGCGGTTTCTATGTGGTGCCGGTGGATGAGGTGTCCCGTCCCGGCTGGTTCGGGATGGGGGAACGGGTGCCCGCCGTTTTCAGCCTGGTGCGTATGGTGGAAGAGGTCGCCGGGCGCTACCCGGAGACCTTTATCCAGGGGATCCGGCGTTGGTTGGCGCAGGTGGAACTGGTGACCGGCGATGAGCACCCGGAGATGCGGGGACGGATGAAGCTGTGGCGGGGCCTCCTGTTGGACAACTATGGTCTGCGCGGTCCGGTGGACGGCACCGACGCTGTGGGCGCCGAGGCGCTGGAAATCGCCCGGCGCACGGTGCGGGCCGCCCTGGAAGAGGCCGAACGGAATCATAATGCCGCCGTGGGGCGGCTTGCACAATTGGATGCGGACTGCCGCCGCCATGAGGAAGCTCTGCGCCGAAGGGGCGAGGTGGATCGCCGTCTGCCGCAGGCGGATAAGGACCTGGCGGTTGCGGAGCAGCGCCTGGCGGAGCTGACATCCCGGGAAAAAGAGCTGACTGCCCGTATCACGGCTCTGGAAGAGGAACGGGCGGAGAAAGGCCGCCGGCTTACCCTGTGTGAGAACGCCGCCAGGCAGGTGGACGGGGAGCTGGCGGTATACGCCGAGCATGACCAGGTGGCCGGTGAGGTCGAGCGGTGTAATCACCTTGAGCAGGAGATCGCCCGCCTGGAAGAAGAGGACAGGGATGAGCGTCGCGAACTGTCCGCTCTGCAGCTGGAGAGGGAACGGTTGGGAGCGGACCTGGCGGGTGTCGACGACGAACTGGCGGAACGAAAGACGGAGTTCGCCTCCCTCGCCCGGGAATGCGAAGACTTGACCACCAGGATGAGTGAACTGCAGGACGGGGCCGAGAGCCTGGCTTTGGAGGCCGAGGAACGGGAGGGACAACTGACCGGGATGCGCTCCCGTTATGCGGAGATCATCGCCGGCCTGGAGTCGTCCGGCCGGTGGATGTTGCCGGATTTCGGGGAAGCGGGCGGCAACCGCGCCTTTCTGGAGCGCAAGAACAAGGAAGGACGGGAACGGCTCGAAGACGCCGAGGCCCGCCAGGTTGATGAAGAGGCCCGGGCAACGTACGAGGCCTACGCCTATGAATTTGAACAGGCGAGCAAAGAACTGCGTGAATCGGAGCAGCGTTTTAACCAGCTCAAACGACGGGAAGAGGAGCAGCGCGACCTGCTGGACAAGCGTGTCTATGACCGTTGGCAGCGGACCAACCGGTACTTCGGAGATTTTATGCGCCGCCTCGGAATGCAGGGGGAGGTGCGGTCCATCCCGCCCGATCCCGAGGCCGCCAATCCCCAGTACCGCTGGGAACTCCACGTGGCCACCCAAGCGGGGCACCGGCCGGAAAAGATTTCTCCGGAGTCGGGACACATCGTGGGGGAGGGCATCTCGGGCGGGGAGCGGGCGGCGACATCCCTGGTTTTCGCCCTGGCTTTGCTGGCCGACATCACCAGCCGGCCGCCTTTTTACGTTCTGGATGAGTTCGACAGCGCCCTGGATGAGGAACGCAAACACGAGATCTTCGACCTCTACCGGAGCGTCCTCGGCCGCAAGCTGATCATCGTCTCGCCGAAGGTACACGGGGACCGTTACCTTGACCGGTTCGGCAAGTTTTTGTGCGTAGTGGCCAACCCGACTGCCGTTCCCAACCGGACGGTGAGTGAGGTTTACGATGTCACCCGTGCGGAGTATGTCCAGGTGCGCGGCACAGAGGAGGAATAATTCAGCGGAACAAGGTGTTCCACAGGGCGGGATCGCCGAGGAAGGCCTCCTGTTCCTGCCCGGTTCCGCAGCGGTTGTCCAATTGGGCCCGCCAGGCGTCATAGGACAGGACGTGAAGCGTGTCGGGCGGGTTGCCGATCGGGAGAACAAACCGGCAGGCCGGGATGATCTCATTCAGGTGAGCGGCGATGACGGCCCCCGCCGGGTCGGTGTCCATCCAGGCGTAAAAGGCGATCCCCGTTCCGGCGAGCATTGTCAGGAAACGCCGGTGTCCCCGGCGCACCTGACCGTCGATCCCCACCACCAGGAAATCCCTTCGTTCTTCAAGCCAGCCCGACTTATACATCTTCAGCAGGACGGCACGGTTTTCGGTGACCAACACCGTCCTGATCCGCTCCGTGCATAAGGATGTCATTTCCGCGGCCTGGACGTTAGTCAGCGCATAAAGCTGGGGACGGGTTCCGGGGTTCAGGTGATGTATGGCAGGACCGGCAAGGTAGATGCTGTAAAGGCGGCCCGAAGAAAGGAGTCCCCAGTCATCCGGCCCCGCCCCGGTGATTTCCTCCGCCAGTGTGATCAACGCCTCTTTGTGACCGTCGAAATACTTCGAAGCCCCGATATGCCCTGCCGCGGCACCAATTTCCTTCCAGTCAAAGCCCTCGGGATGTGTGCACATCGACCGGGCGAGGGCCAGGCAGAACTCCACGGCCCGTGCGTATTTCGCTCCGGTATTGGCGGTGCCGAAGCGGCAGGTTGTGCCGCTGATGGTGATCCGCGGCGGGGGTGCCCCCGCCAGGGCCTGTTCCACGGCGGACAGTTGATCGTCCACAAAACGTAGCAGTGCCCCTACGGGAGAGCCCGGATCTTCGGCGTTTCGGCCGGCTTGCTCAGATATTTTTCGGTATAACGCTGACTGCTTGTCCCACCACTGTTTCAGTTCTCTCCGACGGGAGGCGTCCCTCGCCTCCAGTGCTTTTTGCAGCAGGGCACCGGGGCCGATCAGTATCTCGCGCACCGTGACCCCGTCGGGGTTCAAACGCTGCCAGAGGGTCAGCCACCCTCCATCCGTCAGTTTGTCGATAAGCAGGTCCGGTGCCGTACCCGTATTCACCGAGGCCGGGGCCAGTTGTAGGAGTAGTTCCTTATAAGACACTCGGTGGCGATGGGAGTAGACCCGGACGAGGGTTTCCGTGACCTGCGGCGGCAAGCCCGGGTCTTCACCGCAGCCGGTGAAAAAGTATCCCTCGACCACGGCCTTGCGGGCGGTTTCCCGGTAAATGGTCCACATCCAACGTTGTCCGCGGCGTTCAGGTTCAGGGGACACCCGCCGGTTGGCGTTCAGCTGCACCCAGGTTAGTTGGGACGGATATGGTATTCTGTTCATAGCCACAGTGTAGCACAGGCGGATATAGATTAAAGATATAAATTTGGTGGCGAAAATGAATGAACGGGGGGCGGGCCGGAACAGGCCTGGGAAAGCGTCTTGCGGGCTCTGTCTTGGACGGCAGGGACGGCATGATATAATACTTGTGTTCGCTGAGTAAGGCAGATGCAACACGACGCTTTGTTCCGGGGGTGAGGAGAGGTGCTGGGAGAGATCCGCCGTGACATCCGGGCGGTCTTCGAGCGTGACCCGGCGGCCAAGAACCTTTTGGAGGTCCTGCTCTGTTACCCCGGCCTGCACGCCATCATCCTGCACCGCATCGCCCACCGGTTTTACCGCTGGCGCCTGTTTACCATCGCGCGCCTGATTTCCCACTTCTCCCGCTTCATGACGGGAATCGAGGTTCACCCGGGGGCGAAGATCGGACGGGGGCTGTTCATCGACCACGGCAGCGGCGTGGTCATCGGGGAGACGACGGAGATCGGCGACAACGTCACGCTCTACCAGGGGGTAACCCTGGGCGGGACGGGCAAAGAAAAAGGGAAGCGCCACCCGACGATCCGGGACAATGTGGTCATCAGCGCCGGGGCGAAGATCCTGGGCTCCTTCGAGGTCGGGGAGAACTCCAAGATCGGCGCCGGCTCAGTCGTGTTAAAGCCCGTGCCGCCGAACAGCACCGTCGTCGGCGTTCCCGGACGCGTGGTGCGTATCGACGGCAAGCGGGTGGGGACCATCGACCTGCGGCACGACCTGATGCCGGACCCGGTGGCCGAGTGCCTGAAGGAAATGCAGCAGCAGATCGAGCGGCTGGAGGAGCAGGTCCGTAAGCTGGAGACCCGGCTTCAGGGCGGAAAGGGGGACGGCCTTGGAGATCTTCAACACCCTCACCAGGCGCAAGGAGCGGTTTGAGCCGCGCGATCCCGGGCGCGTGGGGATGTACGTCTGCGGCCCGACCACGTACAACTACATCCACCTGGGCAACGCCCGGGCGCTGGTGGTCTTCGACACCATCCGGCGCTACTTCCTGTACAAGGGCTTCAAGGTCACTTTCATCCAGAACTTTACCGATATCGACGACAAGATCATTAACCGCGCCCGGGAAGAGGGCGAGGACCCGGTCCGGCTGGCGGCCAGGTACGTCGAGGAGTACTACCGCGACGCCGATGCCCTGCACGTCCGGCGCGCCGATGTCCACCCGAAGGTTTCGGAACACATCCCGGAAATCATCGTCCTCATCCGGCACCTGGTCGACCGCGGCCTGGCCTACGCCGCCGGCGGCGGGGACGTCTATTTCGCCGTCCGGGAGTTCCCGGCGTACGGCAAGCTCTCCGGGCGCGACGTCGACGATCTGCGCTCCGGCGCGCGGGTGGAGGTCGACCCCAGGAAGCGCGACCCCCTGGATTTCGCCCTCTGGAAGGGCGCCAAGCCCGGGGAGCCGGCCTGGGACAGCCCGTGGGGTCCGGGGCGCCCGGGATGGCACATCGAGTGTTCGGCCATGGCGCTGAAATACCTGGGCGAAGCCTTTGACATCCACGGCGGGGGCGCCGACCTGATCTTTCCCCACCACGAAAACGAGATCGCCCAGTCCGAGGGGGCCACCGGGCGGCCCTTCGCCCGCTACTGGGTCCACAACGGCTTCATCACCATCCGCGAGGAGAAGATGTCCAAGTCCCTGGGGAACATCTCCCTGGTGCGGGACCTGGTGAAGGTTTACCCGGCGGGGGCCCTGCGCTTGTTCCTTCTCTCCACCCATTACCGGAACCAGCTCGACTTCAACCCCGAGGTGATCGAAGCCAGCGTCAAGGGGCTGTCCCGGCTGAAGACCAGCCTGACCCTGCTGGCCGAGGCCGAGTCCGGGCGGGCCAGGGACGAGCTGGACGAAGCGGGGCGGGCCCTGATGGAAAGAGTCGAAGAACTGCGCCACCGTTTTGAGGAGGCGATGGACGACGACTTCAACACCGCCGTCGCCGTCGCTGTGATGTTCGACCTGGCCGGCGAGGTCAACGGCTACCTCCACCGGTCGGACCGCCCGGCCCGCGAGGCGCTTGGCGCCGCGCGGCGGCTGTTCGAGGACCTGAACGGTGTCCTGGGCATCTTCAGGGAGGCGGACGGGCGGATTGTGCTGGAGGAGACGGACTCCGGCGAGGATGAAGAGTTGACCGCCGGCCTGATGGGTATCCTGCTCGAGCTGCGGCAAGAGGCCCGCCGGGCCCGGGATTTCGCCCGGGCGGACCGGATTCGCGACGGGGTCGCGGCGGCCGGGATCACGGTTGAGGACACGCCCCAGGGGGCGCGCTGGAAGAAGAGGGCCGAGGCCGCGGCCGCGGAAGGCCCGGCGCCGGCGCTCCTGGAGTTACTCATCGCCCTGCGGCAGGAGGCGCGCCGGGGGAAGGACTTCGCTTTCGCCGACCGCCTCCGCGACGAACTGAAGGAAATCGGCATCGCCCTCGAGGACACCCCGCAGGGCGTACGCTGGAAGAAGGTATAAAATGGGCGCGAAAACTCTTTCCGTAACCCTGCTTTCCCACACCCCATCCCCGGACGCTTTAATCACCCTCGCCGGGCGGCGATGCTATTCGGCTTTGTCCAACGCGGCGCTGGCCGAGTCGGCGGCGGCCGGAGAGCCCGGGGAGTTCATCGGCAAGCTGGTTTCCATGGGCCACGTTACGCCCATCGAGCACGCCTCCTTCACCTTCGCCGTGGAGGGGGTCTCCAGGAGCCTCCTGGCGCAGATTACCCGCCACCGCCTGGCGAGCTTCTCGGTCCAGTCCCAGCGCTATGTCGGGGAGACCGCTGAGCGGAACGAGGACGGTGTGTTCGACTACATCGTTCCCCCGGCGATCGCCGCCCTGGGCGAGAAGGCGCGGGCCGAGTTCGACCGGCAGATGCGGCAGATCCAGGAGTGGTATGACGGCTGGGTGGCGGCCCTGGGCGGGGGGAAGGGCGCCTATGAGGACGCCCGCTTCGTCCTGCCGAACGCCGCCGAGACGAAGTTCGTGATGACTATGAACGCCCGGGAACTCCTACACTTTTTCAGCCTGCGCTGCTGCGAGCGGGCGCAGTGGGAGATCCGCGCCCTGGCCGACGAGATGCTGCGCCTGGTGAAACAGGCGGCGCCGACGATCTTCGCCAAGGCCGGGCCGACCTGTCTGCGAGGCCCCTGCCCGGAGGGGGACCTGGGCTGCGGGAGACTGCGCGAGGTCCGGGAGAAGTATAAGAGTTGGTAATTGTAATCTGGTAAGAGGAAGGTAATGGTACCTTACCAAGATGGCTTTCGGACTGCTCCTCATCGCCCTGGCGGCGGCGCTCTTCGGCACCACCGGCACCACGGCGACCTACCTGCACCGATTCTACGGCCTGGACCCGATGACCGTCGGGGTCTGGCGCCTGCTCTTCGGTGCGCCGATGCTCCTCCTCGCGGCCTGGTGGACGACGGGTCGGCGCGGGGGCGAGCTGGGCCGGACGCTGCGGCGGAACGTCCGGCTCTTTGTGCTTTTCGGCGCCGCGGTCGCGGGGTACCAGCTTTCCTTCTTTGAAGCCGTCATCCGCAGCCGGATCTCCACCGCCACCCTGCTGGCCATCTGCACGGGGCCGGTCCTGGTGGCCCTGCTGGCCCGCCTGTTTCTCGGGGAGCGTCTGACGGGGCGGGTACTCCTCGCCTTGCTCCTGAGCATCCCCGGGGCGGCGCTCGTGGTGGGCCTGGCGGAGGCCGGCGCCGCCCTGGACCCGGCCTACGCCCTGGGGCATGGTCTGGCCCTGGTGGCCGCCCTGTCCTACTCAAGCTACGTTGTCATAAGCAAGGGCCTGGTCGGCGGCCTGCCCCCGGTGGCGGTCATGGGCCTGGGGTTTGGCATCGGGGCCGTATTGCTTCTCCCCTTCGCCTCCTGGCCGCAGGGCCTGCCCCTTCCCGGCTGGGCGCTCCTCCTCTACCTCGGCTTCGGTCCGACGGCCCTGGCCTACGTCCTTTACAGCATCGGGCTGCGGCGGGCGACGGCCACGGCGGCCGCCATTGGGACGCTGCTGGAGCCGCTTGTGGCCACCCTGCTGGCGGTGGGGCTGGTGGGGGAGCGGCTGCTGCCGACCCACTGGGCCGGGGCGGGGCTGTTGCTATCCGCGCTGGCGGTCCTGGCCCTGCCGGCCAGGAACCGAAACGGAAAACAAATGGCCGGGGAAAGTAATTGTAGAACGGTCTAAGCGGGAGCACCGGAGCGCAGGGGGGTTAATCCCGGCCCGGACGGGTCTGGACGGGTACTGATGACTATCTCCGGGACAGGAAGTGAACGGCAGTGGAAGACAAGGGCGACCTGATCTTCGGGCGCAACCCGGTGCGCGAGGCCCTGCGGGGCGGGCGGCCGCTGAACCGGCTGCTGCTGGCGCGGGGGATAACCCCCCGGGTGTATCAGGAGTTGGTCACGCTGGCCCGGGAACAGGGGGTGCCGGTGCAGTCCGTGGAACGCGCCTTCCTGGATCGCCTCACGGGCGGGCAGGCGCACCAGGGCGTGGCGGCCTATCCGGCAGAACAGGCCTACGTCGATGTCGAAGACCTCTTGCTCGGCCGGGAAAAGCCCTTTATCCTCGTCGCCAACGAAATCCAGGACCCGCATAACCTCGGGGCCATCCTGCGCACCGCCGAGGCGGCCAACGTGGACGGGGTGGTCATCCCGGTGCGGCGGGCGGCCGCCCTCACCGGCACGGTGGCCAAGGCCGCGGCCGGGGCGGCGGCTTACGTGCCGGTGGCGCGGGTGACGAATATCGCCCGTACCCTGCGCTGGTTCAAGGACCAGGGCCTCTGGATCGTCGGGGCGGACGCCGCCGCTTCCACCCTGTTCTGGGACGCCGACCTGGCAGGACCGCTCGCCCTGGTGATCGGCGGGGAGGCGGCCGGCCTGGGCCGGGTGGTCCGCGAGGAGTGCGACCTGCTGGTACGGCTGCCGATGCTCGGGCGGATCAATTCCCTGAACGCCTCGGTGGCGGCGGCCCTTCTGATGTACGAGGTTCTCCGGCAGAGAAGACGTCCGGAGGCGTAACAAATCCGGGGAAGGAATGTGAATAGTCAGACAGGTTGTCGCTTGACGGGTGAAAAACCCCCCGGTATAATTAGCATTGTAAGCGTCCCGGCGAGATCCCAGAAACTGGAGGCGATAGATTGAGCCTCAACGCTCAACGCGAAGCAGTTTCTTACCAGGCTCTTAACGACGAAGACATCGTGGGATTTGCCCGGGAAGGCGACACGGAGGCCCTGGAGTTCCTGATCAACAAGTACAGGCACTTTGTCCGGGCCAAGGCTCGGTCCTATTTCCTGATCGGCGCCGACCGGGAGGACATCATCCAGGAAGGGATGATCGGCCTTTACAAGGCCATCCGCGACTTTCGATTGGACAAACTTTCCTCCTTCCGGGCCTTCGCCGAACTCTGCATCACCCGGCAGATCATCACCGCCATCAAGACGGCGACGCGCCAGAAGCACATTCCCCTGAACTCTTATATTTCTTTAAACAAGCCTATTTATGACGAGGATTCCGACCGTACCCTTCTCGACATCATCTCCGGTTCCAAGGTTACCGACCCGGAGGAGTTAGTGATCAGCCGCGAGGAGTTCGACGATATCGAGGGCAAAATCGGCGAGCTGCTTAGTTCGTTAGAGTGGAAGGTCCTGATGTCCTACCTGGAGGGCAAGTCCTACCAGGAGATCGCCGAGGACCTGCAGCGGCACGTGAAGTCCATCGACAACGCCCTGCAGCGCGTGAAGCGTAAGCTCGAAAAGTATCTCGAACGGCGCGAAGCCTGATCAGTCAACTGAGAAGCGAGAAGCGAGAAGTGAGAAGTGAGAGGCTGGTAGGAATTCGCTTCGGCGAATTCCTACTTATTTTCTCACCTCCCACCTCTCACCTCTCACATCCCACCTCTCGCCTCCCACTTCTCACCTTGACACGGATGGCCGCTTTTGCTAGCATTACTATTGCACCCGGGCTGGGGTAGCTCAACCGGCAGAGCACGCGATTTGTAATCGTGAGGTTGTGGGTTCAACTCCCATCCCCAGCTCCAGTTCGGAGACTTGCGCCGGTGTGGCGATTATGTTACAATGGCTTTGTTGACATCGCGGGGTG
>JASEER010000032.1 GCA_030019475.1 Thermoanaerobacterales bacterium
CCGGGCGATGAAGCGCACCGCCAGGCCGTACAGCCCCAGGAAGACGGTGGCGGCCAGGACGGTCACCGGCAGGATCCTGCGGCGCAGGGCCTCACGCACGGTGATCGCGGCGATGGCCCACATGCGGCTCCACCCCCTTTCCTTCCCCGACCAGTTCGACAAACAGATCCTCCAGGGAGCGCTGGCGGGGCGCCAGCGTGTAGAGCCGCGCGCCGTGGCGGGTGACGATCTCCGCCAGGACGGGGATATCCTCCCGCCGGGCGAGGTGCACGAGAAACCGCCCGTTTTCCAGGCATCGCAGCGACACCGCCACCCGTACCAGTTCCTCCTCCGCCTCGCCCGTCAGGTCCGCGACCTCCATCTCCACAGTGGCCGCCCCGGCCAGGAGTTCGTTCAGCGGCCCGGCGCGGACGATGCGCCCGGCCTTGATGAAGGCCACCTCGTCGCAGACCATCTCCACCTCGCTCAGCAGGTGGCTGTTTAAGAAGACGGTCTTCCCGGCGCGCTTCAGTTCCAGGATGATCTCCCGCACCTCGCGCCGCCCCAAGGGGTCGAGGGCAGAGGTGGGTTCGTCCAGGAAAACCAGGTCCGGGTCGCCGACCAGGGCGACGGCCAGGCCCAGCCGCTGCTGCATGCCCTTCGAGTAGGTACGGACGCGGCCCCGCTCCCGCCCGGCCAGGCCGACGGTTTCCAGGACGCGGCCGATACGCTGCCGCGCCGTACCACGGTCCAGGCCGCAGAGGCGGGCGTGGAGCGCCAGCACCTCCGCTCCCGAAAGCCACTCCTGGTAACGGAACTGCTCCGGCAAGTAACCGATGCGGCGCCTGGCCGCCAGGTCACCCAGCGGGCGTCCCAGGACGCGGGCCTCACCGGACGTCGGGCGCAGGAGGCCCACCAGTACCTTCACCAACGTGCTCTTCCCCGCCCCGTTCGGCCCAAGGAAGCCGAAGATCTGCCCCCCGGCGATCGAGAGGCAGATCTCGGCGCAACCCAGGCCGGAACCGTAAAGCTTCGTCAGGCGGCCGGTCTCGATGACCTTCTCCATGCTTCGCCCTTCCTAGCGCAACGAGGCGGCAACCGCCAGCGCTTCGTCCAGGGTCAGGTCCGTACCGCCGACCATGTAGATCAGGCCGTCGGCCGCCCAGAGCAGGCCGTTGTCACCGCCGTGGCCGTCGAGGAAGGCCCCCTCCGTCCCGTTGACCCTCACCGGCCGGGCCTCACCCTTTACGCTGGGGATCAGCACGGTGTGCTGCCAGTCGGAGACGGCCTCCAGTTGCCGCCGCACGTTATCGGGCAGGAAGGGCAGGCCCAGCAGGGCGTCCCGCAGGGCGAGCACGTCGGTCCCCTCCGGTACAGTCAGTTCGGGGCTCTTCCCCTGGGCGACGACGACCTTCCGCCCGTCGGGCCGGGTGAACTCGGCGGTCGCCACCGGGTGCTGGCGCAGCGTGAACTCCTTCCCGTCCAGGGACTCCGGGAGCATCCGGTCGCTGCCGAACTGGGCCAGCAAACCGTTGATCGCCTCCACCTTCGGCGCGATGGTCAGCGTGAAGCCGGTCATCACGCCCCAGGACGGCTCGCCGCCCCCCGCCGCCGCCGGCACTTTGAAGCCCGGGCCGACGGCCTGCCGCGCCTCGTCCGGGGAAAGGCCCGTCCGGTACTCCGGCTCGCCGCTGGTCGCGATACGGCCGAACTCCTCGATGTCGGCCGGCCCCTGACCGGACAGCGCCTTTTCAATCTGCGCCCACTCCTGGCCGGAGATGCTGATCACGTGCACCCGCTCCACCCGGAAGATGTTAAGGAACTCCGTGGCCATCGCCCGCACCGGGGGGAAAGTAAAGGGAACGGCCAGGGCGCACACCGTAGCCGCCACGGCCACCGCCACCTTGAATCGACGCATTTCCTTACGCACTCCTTCCCATATGGTCCCGGGCCGGCCCTCGTTCCGCAGGCCCGCCCAGGCCGCCGGAAGGTCTTCCCGCCGCACACCGGCGGCGTTCAGACTCCGGTTCAGTATCGCTTCCACCAGGTTTTCGTCGGCTTTGAGCCGTTCCACCCTCTCCCGGCAGCGGGGGCACTCCGCCAGGTGGGCGGCGACGCGTTCAGACTCCCGGGCCGGCAACTCGCCGTCCAGGTAGGCGCGCAGCGCTCCATCCTTAAAACACATCGGCCATCCCTCCGTTCAGGCGTAAGTACTCACGCCGGAACTTCTCCTCGGCCCGCGCCAGGAGCTTGCCCACCGACCCCGGCGCCACGCCGGTCGCCGTCGCCACCTCCGCATAGCTCAATCCGGCGAAACGCAGGAGCAGGCAGTGCCGCTGGCGTTCCGGCAGCGTCGCCAACGCGCGGCGGACCAGGGCCACCCGTTCCCCGCGCAGGGCGTCATCCTCGGCCGAGGCCGCCGCCGGGACCTCCCGCGCCGTGACGGCCGTCTCCCGCCGGGCGCGGCCGGCCTCGCCGCGGAGCCGGTTCAGCGAGAGGTTCGTGGCCACCCGTGCCAGCCACCCGGCCAGGTTCGACCGGTGCCGCGGCGGGTTGAACAGCAGGCGGCAAAAGGTCTCCTGCGCCACGTCCTCCGCGGCGTACCGGTCGCCGAGGATGGCCGCTGCCCGGCGGGAGACCCGCGGGTAGTGGGCCTGAAAGAGTTCCTGGAAATCGGCCGGCGGCGCCGCCGCATCGCCGGGGGAAGGTCCGGAAATGGTGCGCACCCCCCGAAGGTCCTTCACTTCCCTAACACGACGCCGGCCCGGTTTTGTGACACCGGACCGGCGTAAAGAAGCATCAACATCCCCATGTTCACCGTCACCGCTGGTACCAGCAGTCACTGAGGAAGACCTCGTCCAGGACGATCACGTCGTCGGCCACCCGCACCAACTCCTGGCTGAGGTTGTAGGGAGACTGGTTACGGAACCAGGCGATCTCCACGTGCTTCCCGAGCCGCTTCACCTCGGAGATAACCTTGCTGTAGTCCGTATCCCCGGCGACGACCACGGCCACGTCGTATGTCCCCAGGAAGGCGCCGGTGAGAAGGTTGACGGCCAGGTTGATGTCGGTTCCTTTCTCCTCATAATAGGTGTGGCCGGTGGGGGTCACCCGCCGCCGAAGCTTGCCATAAACGATGTCCAGGTACGGCACCTGTGAGATGGTGTAAATGAAGCGGGCGTTTTTCTCCCTCTCCACGGGGTCATAGTCTTCGGGCAACTCTACGGTATAGAAGTAACCGCGCAGGAGTTCCCGCCCGGGCTTTATATTGGTGAGCTTGTTCATGAGCGCCCGGTAGTCGATGTTTGTCCGGCCGTAAAGGTCGCGGACGGCACTGTAGAAGTTACTGCCGTCGATATGGATAGTGACTTTTTTCATATGTCCCTCCTTAAAATGCGGTCGGCCCGCGGGGCTAGATGATAATAAAGGACTGGCGCCAAGGCCAATCCTTTCGGTAAGAGTGCTCCGGTGGAGCCAACCGATTATATGTGAGTACATTCTACGCACAGGAATACTCGGTTGTCAACCCATCCGGCGCAATAAGCTGTCACTGCGCTTTCGGCTGCTTAACCAGCTCTTCTTTCCCCGCGCCGCACTTCTTGCACTTCCCCGGTTTGCACCGGCCTTCATAGGTTTCGCCACAATGCGCACATTTCCAGACCGCCACCGGTACCACCTCTTACACAATATTCTTACCCGAGCCGCATCCGCCGCAAACGGGTCACCCGGTCGGCGATCGGCGGGTGGGTGGAGAACAGCCGGGCGATCGAGGCCGCGCTCAAGGGGTTCACGATAAAGAGGTGCGAGGTCGCCGGGTTGACCTCCATCGGGATGGCCTGCGCGCCCCGTTCCAGCTTCAGCAGCGCGTCGGCCAGGCCGTCGGGATTTCCGGCCAGACGGGCGCCGTAAGCGTCGGCCTGGTACTCACGGGACCGGGAAATGGCCATCTGGATGATCATAGCGGCCAACGGGGCGATGATGGCCATGGCCAGAGCGCCCAGGCCCCCTCCGCCGCCTTCCTCATCGTCACTGCGGCCGAAGCCGAAAATGGCCCCCCATTGCAGGATGTTGGCGATCATGGTGATGGCGCCCGCCATGGTGGCGGCAATGGCCCCGATCAGGATGTCACGGTTCTTAATGTGCGCGATCTCGTGAGCCAGGACGCCTTCCAGTTCGGTACGGTTGAGAAGCCGCAGTAACCCTTCGGTGACCGCCACCGCCGCGTGTGACGCGTTGCGGCCCGTGGCAAAGGCGTTCGGCTGCGGGGAAGGCGTGATGTAGATCCGGGGCATCGGCAGGCCCGCCCGCGTCGTCAGGTGCCTCACAATGTCATATAGCTGCGGCGCCTCGGCCTCGCTCACCGGCCGGGAATTCGTCATACGAATGGCAATCTTGTCGCTCTGATAATAGCCGATGAGGTTCATTACCAGGGCGATAATCAGGAAAATCAGCGCTCCGCTCCCGCCGGGGGCGATGTAATCCCCGAGGAGCACGAGCAGGACCGACAGGATTCCCATTAACAGCCAGACCTTAAGCGTATTCACGCCGATCATCAACCTCCCCAATTGCATGCATAACAGTCCTGGTTCCGTCCATCCCTTACGCGGCCGCCAGGCGCCCGTCCAGATAGTCGCCGTGGTAAAAACGCATCAGCCGCCAGGAACACTCCTGGTCCATAACGATGACATGGGCCGCCGGCCGGCGGCGGGCATCGGAAGGCCGAACCCCTTCCCGCCTGTCCTCTCGAGCGACCCTCCGCCGGTCCCCGGCACGCGTGGCGGGCATAACAACCGCCGCCTGGCAGCCAGCAATAAACCAGGCCTCTTCCGACCCGGTGCAGAAGCCGAACAGACCCAAGACAAGGAAAAACGCCAGGACAGCCCTTACAGACACCTTGGCAATCCAAAGACACATAAGCATTCATTATAATTATACCCTTCAATTCCACGCCGGTTAAGGAAACCGGCAGCGCGGTTTGGCCTATCTAAGCCGGCCAGGGCCGTCCAGCGACAATCTTCCCTCCCCGCCTCCACGCCGCAAGGCCGCAGCCCTGTTTGGAAGGCAACCTTAAATGATGGTCAGAGCCTTGTGAGTCTCACGCATGGGGAGCAGACAGAGGACGCACGGTAACATCCCGGCCAACGACGGCCTGGATAAAACCTTTCGAATCCTCGGAAACCCGGAACTTATCGGAACTCCGGGGAACTTTTGGCCCGGCTCCCCCGCAAAATTAAGAACCCGCGGGGCCTTGACTCCCGCGGGTTTGTCGTCCTGTTATGGTGCGCCCAGCAGGAATCGAACCTGCGCACCCGGCTCCGGAGGCCGGCGCTCTATCCTCTGAGCTATGGGCGCACTTCTGTGCAGCACCTCTTATTATAGCGCACCATGGCCGGTGATGCAAGGGCTGAAAGCCAGCCGCTTACAGGCCCACATCCTGCTGAACCTTCTTCAACACCCCGGCCGAATGGCGCAGCGCTCCTTCCTCATTGGGCGCCAGGGGCAGTTCAAGTATGCGCTCGCGACCGTCTCGTCCGACGACCGACGGGATGCTGCAGGCCACCCCGGTAAGGCCGTACGGCCCGTCCAGCGGGCCGGAGACGGTCAGAACGCTCTGCTGGTTCCGCAAAACGGCTTCACAGATCCGGCGCACCGCAAGGCTCACCCCGTAGTAGGTCGCCCCCTTGCGGGCAATGATCTCGGCCGCCGAGTTCCGTACCAGGTCGGCCATGACTTTTCGGTCGGGGCGGGGCACGCCGCGCAGGTCACAGAACTCGTCCACGTTCACCCCGGCGATGGTCGCCCGGCTCCAGAGGAAAACCTCCGTGTCCCCGTGTTCCCCGACCACGTAGGCATGCACGTTCCGGCCGTCCACCCCGCAGTGCCGGCTCAGGTACTTGCGGAAGCGGGCGCTGTCCAGCACCGTCCCCGACCCGATGACCATCTCCGGCAGCAGGCCGGTGAACCGCTGGGCGGCGTAGGTGAGGATATCGACCGGATTGGTCACCACCAATAGGACACCGCCCTGCCAGTACCGCGACAGTTCACGGCAAACCTGGCGGACCACATCCATGTTCCTCTGGACCAGGTCCAGCCGGCTCTCCCCGGGGCGCTGGTTGGCCCCGGCGGCGAGGATCACGACGCCCGCCCCCGCGCAATCCGCGTAGTCCCCCGCGTAAACGCTTACCGGGCCGACAAAGGCCATGCCGTCGGCGATGTCCATCGCCTCGCCTTCGGCACGGGCGCGGTTAATGTCCACCAGGACCAGTTCGTTAACCAGGTGCCCGGTCATCAGGGCATAGGCCGTCGTGGCCCCGACAGCCCCGGCTCCGACTACGGCGATCTTCATGGGCAAACCTCCTCGCTGATTGTTTTCCCCTAAAAGGGGAATTAGCAGCCGCCTTCCGGGCAAAAATGGCGGAAGGAGGGAAATTCACCGTGCGCAAGGTACTCTGGTTCCTGGCCCGGACTTATGTCGCCACCCGGCTTTGGCCGGCGTTTAAACGGCGGGCCGGGGAGCGCGTCCGCTACACCTTCAGTATACGCAATCTCTTCGGGGAAAACGCCGGCACCTGGTGGGAAATGCGGAAGACACGGCTGAAGTAGCGGAGGGCGAAGGGGGTGTATCGTGTGACAACTTCGACGGCCGTCATTATCCTCGTGGTAGCCGTCATCGCCGTCGGCGGCTGGTACCTGGTGCAGCAGAGCCGCCGGCGCTCAATCGAGGTCCAGGACGACCTGCGGGAGGAAGGCAAGCGGAAGGATGACCCCACCACCAGGTAGAGGACCGAAGCCTCGTCACGGGCCCGGGTCCCCCAAATCCGACACCGGAAACCCGGGCCTGCCCTTACTCCCAACAGTAATCTATATCCACCACGCGCCACCCTTCGGTCAGGCGCATGAGGGTGAAACGCCCCTGGCCGGATACCCGGTCCCCGGTGGCCCAATCCTCGCTGTAAAGGGCGACGGCCGCATAGGCCTGTGATCCGTCAAACCGCAGTTCAAGCCAGTCGGTGACCACCGCGCCGCCCGTATTGTCGCTGCCCCAGCATTCCCAGACCGCGTCGGTGAGCCGCTCCAGCAGGGGCCCGGCATAAATACGTCCCAGGCAGGTACGGAGTTCATCCCGGCTCGACGCCGAAAGATAGTTGTCGGCCTTCACGGCCTCCCCCACCAGCCGCCGCACATCCTCCTCGTCGGACGAAAGGCTTCCCGTGACCGAGGCGGCCGCCGGGCGCGGCGCAGGTATCGGCTTCCCACGCTCACCGTCTGTCCACCCACAGCCCCAGAGGGACAATAGACAGACCACTGCCGCGAGGGCGGACATAAGAAGATACCGGGACACGCCTTCTCCCCCATTCCGGTTAAGATCCTTATTCTATTCTATTCCTTGTATTACAGTTTTTCCCTGCTGAGAAAATGGATTTTCCCTTGCCCCGGAGGGTATCTTATCCGGGTATCACAATCCCCGGACCGGCGGATACTTCAAGTGAGAAAAGAATAAGGAGGTCGTACGGCATGCGTTGGGGGCGCTGGATGGGAGTCATCGCCGGTGTAGGCGCCGCGGCTATGGCATGGCGGTTAATGACGCGGCAGTCACCTCGCAGGAACCGATCCCTTATAACCAGGGTGCTGGATCGTTTGTAGCCGTATACAGACTGCGCATGGGAGGAAGGCAACGTGACAACCAGTGGACTGATCACCACCATCCTCATCCTCGCCTTGATCGCCGGCGGGATTTACCTGGTCCTGCGGCGCGACCAGGCCGGGGTCGGGACAACAGGAGAAAACCGGGCGGATGACCGGGATGAGCGTTCCTAGTATATAAGCAGAGCCCGCCGAACGGCGGGCTCTGCTCTGGCCGGCGTTGTTACGCGCGGTAACCCCAGCCGGTTTCCCCGGCCTGAGGACCCGCCGTCCAGGCGTTGGTCACCGGGCCCACGCCCATCCCGCCCGCGCGGTGCTGCTCAAGGTTGCGCCCCGCCACGGGCCCGAAGGACTGCGTCATCTGGTTAAGCAGCCCTCTTTCCATAGCCGGAACCTGGTACCAGCCCTTTTGGTTCATATATTGGAAGAGTTCATAGGCCATTCCGGCGCAGGTCAGAATGGTGTCGGTGAAGAGAAGTCTCAGCTCCGGGTCCGCGGCCTCCAGGGCGGCCGCCGTAGCCTTCGTCGCACCGCATTTATGCTGCATCAGGGCGCCGTTCGCAATGGCCTGATCGGACAGGTGCCTCGCCTGTGGGTGCGGGTGGACCGGCTGTCCGGCCTGCATCCCGTACTGGATACCGGCTTCCATGCGCATGCGGTAGGGGGTCGGGTCGATACCGCGTCCCTGCATAAAGCCCAGGGCCTTCTGGTAGTCCTGGATCATACGCTGCTGGTGGCGCTCCAGGATGGAGCGCAACTGCGGGTCCTGGCATTCCGAGATGTAGAGGGCGTGGTGGTCGATCGTTGTGACCTTGCCGCTCATCACCTCGTGCAACTCGACGGCCTCGTGGATACCCAGACGCATTTACAAAGCACCTCCGGTGTTAAATGTGGTACACCGGTATTATGCGCCGTTCACCACGCAAAAAAACAAAACCCCGCGCGTAGCGGGGATAAAGGAGGACGGTAGAACTGTTTTCCTAGATTCTACCTTGTATACAGTATAACATGCCCTCGCCGGGGTAGCGGAAGAAATTCCTTTGAAGTCCATACATTTTTACGTGCTCCCGTCCGGGCACGGCCGGAAAAGCCCCGGCGCCATTTCGTAGACACGGTGGGCGCTGAGTTCCTGGATGGCCACTTCCCGCCCGGCCAGGCGGATGAACATCTCCCGCGCCTGAAGAAGGGCATCTATCTGATCATAAGCATCCAAGATGACCCCCTGCTTGTCGAGGTACACAACCCATTTTACAATCCCATCCATTGTTCCGCCTCCGCTTGGGGACCTTTGTCCTACATCGTACCATCCGGCCCATCGCTTAATCATCGGGCATAAGTCCTAAGAACGCTGGGCATCCGGTCCTATTTACGGGGTGTAGAGAGCCCGGTGCTCTCAGGCACGACAGCCCATTGGATGGCATATGATGGTAAAAGCCTTAGGCAAGGAGGCCTACCCGTTATGTCCAAATCGTTTTTTGCTTTCTTAAGGGGTTCGGAAGAAGTCCCTCCCGTGAGAACGTTTGCCAGCGGCCGAACCACCCTTCAACTGGAGAACGAGACGGAGTTGCGTTACCGGCTGGTGGTCAACAACATCCGAAACCTCACCGAGGCTCACATCCACCTGGGGCGCAGGGGGCAAAACGGCCCCGTGGCGGCCTTCCTTTTCGGCCCGGTGAGCCCTGGCATTACCGTCACACGCGGCATCGTCGAGGGGACAATCGCACGGGAGGACCTTGTGGGCCCGTTGCAGGGCCGCCCACTGTCCGCCCTCGTCAGCGAGATGCGGGCCGGCAACACCTACGTGAACGCGCACACGAAACAAAACCCCGAGGGCGAAATCCGGGGTCAAGTCAGGCGGATGTAAACAACAAACCCCCGGCAAGCACCGGGGGTGTTTCCTTCCAAAGATGGTAGCGCTAACGGGACTCGAACCCGTGTCTCCGCCTTGAGAGGGCGGTGTCCTAGACCGCTAGACGATAGCGCCACGTTTTTTTGGCTGCGGGACTAGGATTCGAACCTAGACAACATGATCCAGAGTCATGTGTGCTACCGTTACACCATCCCGCAACGGTTTTCCTCACGCAAAAGTAATTATAGCAGATGGGCTTCAGGGTTGCAAGTCTCGATGCAACGAATCGCCCGGTCCAGGCGCGCCAAGCAGCGCTCCCGCCCCAGGACGCTGATGATGTCGAACAGGCCGGGGCCCACCGTCCGCCCGGAAAGGGCCAGGCGCGTCGGGTGGATGAGCGTCCCCCCGGAGACCCCCAGGTCCTCGATCACTTTGCGGTAGGCCGCCTCCGCGGACTCAAGGTCGAAGCACTCTACATCGGCCAGGGCCTGGCGCCCGCGGGCCAGGATATCGGCGACCCCGGGCTTCATGAAGTGCTTGCGGACGCCCTTCTCCTCGTAATCAAATTCATCGCTAAAGAAATAGCTCGACGCCTCGGCCAGCTCGGCCAGGGTATGCACGCGGCTGCGGACGGCGTCGATGACCCGCCGCAGGTAAGTCATCTCTTCCGCACCGGGCTTGTCCCCGATCAGACCCCGGGCCTGGAAAAACGGCCGCGCCCGCTCCACCACCTCGTCCAGCGGCAGAGCGCCAAGGTACTGGGCGTTGAGCCATGTCAGCTTTTTGACGTCATAGATCGCCGCATGCTTGGAGACGGCGTCCAGGCTGAACCGTGTCAGGATTTCGGCCCGGCTCATCACCTCGTTTTCGTCTCCGGGAGACCAGCCGAGCAGGGCCAGGTAATTGATAATCGCCTCGGCCAGGTAACCCTGGTCCCTGAACTCCTCGACCGCCGTCGCCCCGTGGCGCTTGGAGAGCTTCGAACGGTCCGGCGCCAGGATCATCGGCACGTGGGCGTATTCCGGCAGCGGGTAGCCCAGGGCGGCGAAGACGACCATCTGCTTCGGCGTGTTCGACAGGTGCTCCTCGGCGCGGATGACGTGCGAGATCCGCATCGCGGCGTCGTCGATCACGCAGGCGAAGTTGTAGGTGGCAATGCCGTTGGACTTCATTATAATAAAGTCGTCCATGACGGCGTGGTTGTCAAAGCTGACCTCCCCCCGGACCAGGTCCCGCACGACGGTCGTCCCCTCCGGCACCCGGATGCGCAATACCGGGCGCCGGCCCTCGGCCTCCAGCGCCCTCCGTTCGGCTTCCGTCAGTTTGCAGCAGCGGCCCTCGTACCGCGGGGCGCGCCCCGCTTTCCGGGCCTCTTCCCGCATGGCCGCCAGCTCGTCGAGGGTACAGTAGCAGGGATAGGCCAGGCCCTGTTCCACCAGCCGGGCCGCTTCCCTGCGGTACAACTCCAACCGCTCGGACTGCCGGTAGGGGCCGTACGGTCCGCCTTTGTCCGGACCCTCGTCCCAATCGAGCCCCAGCCAGCGCAGCGTCGTCAGGATCCCCTGAGCCGCCTCCGGGATGAAACGCTCGGTGTCCGTGTCCTCCAGGCGGAGGATAAAACGTCCGCCGTGATGCCGTGCAAAAAGCCAGTTAAAAAGCGCCGTCCGCGCCCCGCCGATGTGCAGGTTGCCGGTCGGGCTGGGCGCAAACCGCACGCGCACCTCTGTCAATCTGCGTCCTCCCCTGCTTGTTTATGGTACGGCTTCTATTATATTGCCTCGGTTGACGCCATGTAAAGCCGAAGGCATGCTTTGGCGAAGGATTCCCCCACACCACATCAAGGAACCATCTTTACCATGTTAAGATTTCCTAATATAATGCGGTTAACAGTTTGTCAAAGTTTTTCGACATATGATGCAAGGGGGGATACTATGAAAGGCAGACAGTCGAGTGGGAATCCTTTCCGTTTTCGGTCCATCCGCTCCCGGTTTATCATTCCCATCGCCCTGGTGGTCATCCTCGGCATTGTCGGTACGGCCCTCGGGACGGCGCGCCAGGTGCGGATCGAAGCCAACCTGGCCGCGGTGGAGAAGGTGAAGTCGGACCTCCGAACCGGCGAGGCGCTCCTGAACAGCCGGCATCCCGGACCGTGGCACATCCGGGACGGCAAGCTCTACAAGGGCGAAACCCTGATGAACGAAAACTTCGCCATTGTCGATGAGGTCGGGCGCCTGACCGGGGACACCTGTACCATTTTCCAGGGTGATACACGCGTCGCCACAAATGTGTTGAGGGATGGGAAACGGGCGGTTGGAACGAAGGTCTCCGATGAGGTGGCCCAGGTCGTCCTCAAAGAGCGCCGGGAATACTACGGCGAGGCCGACGTCGTCGGCGTAAAGTACCAGACGGCTTACAAGCCGATTGTGGACTCCGGCGGAGAGGTCATCGGGATCTGGTACGTCGGCGCCAATAAGCAGTTCGTGGATAAGATGATCAAGGACGCCGTCTGGAACGTCACCTGGACCTCGTGCGTCGCCTTGCTGGCGATTATCGGACTGGTCTGGCTCCTGACCAACTCCTTGACCCGGCCCATTCAGCATATCGTCGCCCAGGTCGACCAGGCCGGCAAGGGCAACCTGAACGTGACGATTGAAGGCGCCGAACGGCGGGACGAACTCGGCCGTCTCGCCCGCCATCTCAATGAGCTTCTCACGGAGTTCCGCAGCTTTATGACCCACGTCCGTACGGAAATGAACGCCCTGCTGAACGCCGCCGGAGGCATTTCGGCGAGCATGCAGCAGCTCTCGGCCACGGGCGAAACCCAGGCCAGCGAGTTGAGCAACATCTCCGAGGCCGTGGAACGGATGGCCGGCGCCATCCAGGAGATCGCCAGCCTAAGCCAGAAGGCCTTGACCAACTCGGAAGAAACCACGCGCACGGCATCGGCGGGCGAGGCCCAGGCCAAGACGGCGATGGCCGGCATGCAGGGGATTCACCAGCGAATGGACGAGCTGGGGCGTAACTCGGACCAGATCGGGGAGATCGTCGCCACGATCCAGGACATCGCCGAACAGACGAACCTGCTGGCCTTCAACGCCTCGATCGAGGCCGCCCGTGCCGGCGCCCAGGGGCGCGGTTTCGCCGTGGTGGCCGAGGAGGTGCGGCGCCTGGCGGAACGTTCGGCGCAGGCCACCAGGGAGATCGGCGAGCTGGTCGACAAGATCCAGGGCGCCGTCAGGGCGTCACGCCAGGCGGTGGAGGACGGTACCAAGGCCAACAACCAGGCCTACGAGGCCTTCCATAGCATCGCCGGCCGCATCAAGCAGGTAGGGGCGATGGTCGCCGAGATCGCTCAGGCCACCCAGGCGCAAACGGATGCCAGCCGCCGGGCGGCCGACGCGGCCCAGGCCATCGTCCAGGTCAACGAGCAGGCCACGGCGGCCACCGAGGAAGTGGCGGCCACCGCCGAGAAGCTGGCCGAAATGTCCCGGGACCTGAACGAGCGTCTTAACAGGTTCCGGATTATGGATTAACCCGCTGCTCTAGCCGTAAGAGGCGTTCCTTCCAGCCGGGCGGCCCCGACCAGCCGCCCGGCTTTCCGTCCGCCGCGGTCACGCGGTGGCAGGGGACGACCAGGGGGGTACGGTTCCGCCCCAGGGCGTTCCCGACGGCGCGCGCGGCTTTCCGGTTTCCGACGCGGGCGGCCACCTCGCCGTAGGTGAGCGTCCGCCCCCATGGAATATGGCGTACCGCCCGCAGCACACACCGGGTGAAGGGCGAGTAGCCCGTCCAGTCCAGGGGTATCCCCGCGAAACCTGGTTTTTCGCCTTTGAAATACCGGCTGAGGGCGGCGGCCAGCGCCTGTTCTTCCTTTCTCCCTTCGCCGGACCATGGATCCATAATCCTTCCCTCGCCCCCGACGGCGGCTATCGCCTCGGCAGGCGTGGGCAACGGCAGGGTGAGGGAGTACAGACCCTTCGACGACCAGAGCCACGCCGCCCACCCGGCCGGGGTTTCCAGAACGTATCCGCGCAACCCCGCTCCCCCCTTCTCGATAATGCGCTACAATGCTATTGATAAAACTTAGTTATGATTCGTTTCTCTGCCCCGGGCGAATGGTAAAATCGCATTAACGGCACAATGAAACCGTACAAAAAGAAGGTGAATACCAGTTGAACCCCCGTCTCACGACGATGACCACCAGTTCCGGGTGAGCGGCCAAGATCGGGCCGGCGGCCCTGGCGCAGGTCTTGCGCCATATCCCAACAATGGAGGATGAGCGGCTGCTCGTCGGTATCAACACCTGCGACGACGCCGGTGTGTACCTCTTGAACGAAACCACCGCCCTCATTCAGACGGTGGACTTCTTTACACCTGTGGTCGATGACCCGTATGATTTCGGGCGCATCGCCGCCGCCAACGCTTTGAGCGATGTCTACGCCATGGGCGGCCGACCGCTGACGGCGATGAATATTATCTGTTACCCCACCCAGGACGGGGATCTGGAGACCCTGGCGCGTATCCTCCAGGGCGGAGCGGCGAAGGTGAAGGAGGCCGGTGCCGTACTGGTCGGGGGGCATAGCGTGGAGGACCGGGAGCCCAAGTACGGGCTGGCCGTCACCGGCGTCGTGCATCCGGACCGGCTGCTCACCAACGCCACGGCACGGCCCGGGGATGCGCTGGTGCTGACCAAGCCCCTCGGCACCGGGGTCATCAACACCGCCTTCAAGGCGGACATGGTCCCCGAGGACCTCCAGCGCCGGACGACGGAACAAATGGCCGCCCTCAACGCCCCCGCGGCCGAAGCCGCACAGGAGACGGGCGTCAGCGCCTGCACCGACGTCACCGGGTTCGGGCTCCTGGGCCACGCGCGGGAAATGGCCGAGGCCAGCCGCGCCGGCCTGGTTATCGACGCCGGGTCGGTACCCCTCCTGCCCATGGTGCTCGATTTCGCCGCTATGGGGCTGCTGCCCGCCGGGGCGCACGCCAACCGCTGCTTCCTCGGTGAGGCCGTCCTTATCGAAGAGGGCGTCCCTCTCGCCCTCTCCGACCTGCTCTTCGACCCCCAGACCTCGGGAGGGCTGCTCCTCAGCGTACCGGTGGACCGAACCGAAGACCTCCTGGCCGCCCTGGAGAGAAGAGGTGTGCGCGGCGCCCTGATCGGCCGGGTGGTCGCCGGGCACCCGGGGCGGATCCGGGTCACCGCGCGGGGATTGTAAGACATGCTCGCAAGGCTGGCAACCATAAGGAGCCGCGGAACACGGCTCCTTCTCTATTGCCCATTCCTCATCATTCCGCTATTTGCCGGCCAAGGCCCGGGACGGCCGCCGCAACGGGCTGCGTCAAGAGGCTTACCACAACCAGCGTCAGGGCCGACAGGGGCAGGGCGAAGACGATGGGGTCGACCATGTTCCACGGGAACTCGGCCAGCGTCGGTTTGCCGAACAGGGCCTGGCTGATGCCGAAGGCCACCGCCTCCTTGGCGTGCAGGAAGGTCATGACGAAGAGGCTGGCCAGGAGCCCGACGACCACGCTCGCCATGGCCCCCGCCCCGGTCGCCCGTTTCCAGAAGAGCGCCGCGGTGTAGGCCGGCAAAAACGCCGCCGCGCAGATCCCGAAGAAGGTCGCCGTCGCCACGGCGATTATGTTGCCGGGCAGGCGGTAGCACAGGGCCACGGTGGCCAGCAGGGTGAGCAGGATGCCCAGCCGGTTCACGGCGATGCTGGACCTCTGGTAGAGGTCATGGCCGGCCGCCGTGCCGATGGCGTGGAACTGGCCGCTCAAGGTGGACATGGCCGCGGCCAGCAGGGTCAGCATAAAGACGTAGGCGAACCAGGACGGCAGGGCCGTGTTGATATAGAGCGGGATAATGCTGTCAATGTTCGGCTGGCCGGTGGCCGGGTTAACCGAAGCCATAAGGGAGATCTTGCCAAGCGTCTGGTGGAAGTAAACGTTCGTCAGGGGACCGACGACGTATACCGCGCCCACGACACAGAGAATAAACAGGCCCCCGATGACCACGCCCCGGTTCAGTTCCCGCGGTCCCTTTACCGTAAGGAAACGGACCACCAGCTGGGGCTGGGCCAGCACCCCGATCCCCACCCCGAGCACAAGGCTCGAAACGGCGACCCACCACAACTCGGACCCAAGGGCCGGCATGCTTGTCCAGCCCAGGTGACCGCGGGCGGCCAGGCCGGCCGGGACCAGGGATCCCATGTCCGTCAGGGCCCGGTGGGCGGCGGTGATGCCTCCGAGCTTGACGTAGGTAAAGACCAGGAGGTACAGCATGCCCACCGTCATAATCGAGCCCTGCAGGGCATCGGTGTAAAGCACGCCCTTGAGGCCGCCGGTGATGACGTAAGCACCGACGATAAAGGTGATGATCAGGACGGCCAGGTTGAAGTCAATGTTCAGGGTGGTTTCGACGAAGCGGGCGGCGCCGATCATCACCGCCGCCGCGTACAGGGGCATGGCGACCACGATCACCCCGGCCGAAACGCGGCGAATGAAGTCGGAGTCGAAGCGGCGTCCCAACAGCTCCGGCAGGGTGCTGACACCCAGTTCCCGCCCCATGAGCGCGGTACGCTTGCCGTAGAGGACAAAGGCCACAAAGATTCCGATAAAGATGTTGGCGAAGACCAGCCATAGGAGCCCCATGCCGTACAATGCCGCCGCCCCGCCGAAGCCGACGATGGCCGAGGTGCTGATAAAGGTCGAACCGTAAGCCATGGCCATCAGGAAGGGGTGCGCCTCTCCCCCGGCGATCAGGTAGTCTTTGTTCGACCGGGTCCGGCGATAGCCCAGGTAGCCGAGAAAAGCCGTGACGGTGATATAAACGGCCACAACAACAATCATGCTCGCGTTGCTCACCGGGGATCCCTCGTCTCCTTTCGTATAACGCTCTCTCCGCTCTCTCCGCCGGTCAACGGTCGCGGTTCCAGTTCACCAGCCCGTAGCCCACGCAGAGCAGCCCGGACAGGACACTCAGCAGGTAAGCCGCCGCCACGGCGGAATCGGGAATGCCCAGCATCTCCTCTCTCACTCCCCTTTCTGCCTCTCTTTTTTCTCTCCCCTGTCCCTCAGGAAGGCGGAAACAAGGGTTGCCACCCCGAGGATCACCATTGCCCACGCCGTCCAAACGCTCAGAGACGGCGATTTAAGACCGAACTTGGCCACCCAGTAAAAGACGGTGGCCAGTAATAGGGCCGCAAGTAACAGGCTCGTCAAACCGCGCATTCCAGGTACCCCTTTGTCGTGGGATGTTAAGCGGGGAGGTGGCTGGCGCCGCACCCCGGGCAGCTTTCGCCGCCGTCTCCTCCGGTTTCCCCGGTGCCTCCCGCCTGCGGCGGGCGCACCTTCTCGGCCATCGCGGCCAGGCGCTCGGCCACCTTGAACCCTACCGTCCCCTCCGGGAACCGGCCTTCCTCGTCCGGCGTGCCGGCGGGCATACCCGTGAGAATCTGCAGGCCGTCCTCGACCCGGTCCACGGCCCAGACATGGAACCGACCGGCCCTCACGGCCTCCACCACCTCGTCTTTGAGCATCAGGTTCGCAATGTTCGTCTTCGGGATGAGCACCCCCTGGGTGCCGGTCAGGCCTCGGGCGGCACAGAGGTCAAAGAAGCCCTCCACTTTCTCGTTCACCCCGCCGATGGCCTGGACATCGCCCCTCTGGTTGATAGACCCGGTCACCGCGATATCCTGGCGCAGCGGCACGTCGGCCAGGGCCGACAGGAGGGCGTAAAGCTCGGCGCTGGAGGCGCTGTCCCCGTCGACCTCCTCGTAGCTCTGCTCGAAGACCAGCCGGGCGGTCAGGGAGAGCGGCCCCAGCCGGCCGTAGGCGGCCGCCAGGTACCCGCCGAGGATCATTACCCCCTTGGTGTGTAAGCGGCCTCCCAGCCTCGCCTCACGCTCGATGTCGATCAGCGACCCGGATCCGGGGGCGACCGAGGCCGTGATGCGGCAGGGACGCCCGAAAGAAAGGTCGCCCAGGTGAGAAACGGCCAGCCCGTTCACCTGCCCGACGACGGCCCCTGCGGTGTCGATCAGCAGGAAATGCCGCTCCATCGCCTCTTGAATCCGCTCCCGGACCAGGCTCGAACGGCCGAGGCGCTCGGTGATCGCCCGTTCCACGTGTTCGGCGGCAATGCGCTCCGCGTTCTCCCGGGAGGCGTAGTAGCTCGCCTCCCGGACGACATCCGCCAGGTCTGCGAACCGCGTGGACAGCCGCGCCTGGTCCTCGGCCAGCCGCGAGCCGTACTCGATGATACGGGCTACGGCCCCCTCGTCCGGCGGCCGCAGATCCTCCTTGGCACAGAGGGCCGCGCAGAAGGACACATACTTCCGCTCGCTGTCCGGGTCACGCGGCATCCGCGTGTCGAACTCGGCCTTTACCTTGAACAGCTCCCTGAAGTCCGGGTCGTAATTATAAAGGAAAAAATAGATGAAGGGGTCCCCGAGGAGCACCACCTTGATATCCAGGGGGATCGGCACCGGCTGCAGCCCCTTGGTCAGCATGAACCCAAGCCGCTCGCCCGGCTCCTCGATGACGATCTCCTCGTCCCGCAGGGCGCGTTTCAGGGCATCCCAGCTAAAGGGGTTGCGCAGGAGTTCCTCGACCGGGATCACCAGGTAGCCCCCGTTGGCCCGGTGCAAAGCTCCGGCCCGGATCATGGAAAAGTCGGTCACCAGCGCACCGAACTGCGCCTCACGCTCAACCCGCCCTACGAGGTTCGGCATGGTGGGGTTGACCTCGATCACCACCGGGGCTCCCTTGCGGCCGGCATGGCTGACCAGGACGTTGACCTCGTAGCGCCGGAAGGGCTGGGCGGCCACCCAGGGGGGCATCCCCTGCTGCCTCTCCCCGCCCCGGAAAAGGGGGATGTTTTCTACGATGTCCTGCTCCACCTCGTCCAGATACGCGAGCACGGCCGGATGGTCCGCGTAGCCATCCCGGAGCCTCTCGACCAGGTGCCCGACGGCGAACCGCGCCGTCTCCCGTTCCAACTGCTGCACGGCCTCGGCCGCCTGGTGATCCAGGTTGTGCATCTGCCTTACGGCCTGCTCAATGTCCTCTTCCAGCTTCTCCCGTCGCGCCGTAATCCCTTGCCGGACCTCGGCCGGGAGGGCGAGAAACTCCTTCTCCTTCATCGGCTGCCCGTCAACGGCCGGGATGATAAAGAAACCCATCGGGGTACTCTGGAGGAAGAAGCCCTCTTCCGCCGCCCGGCGGTTGACCCTCTCCACCACTTCGTTCTTCTGGGCGGCGAAGCTCTCCAGTGTTTCCGCCTTGCGGCGGGCGTATTCCTCGCTTTCGAAGACCCGGGAAATCTCTTTCCGCGCCGTCTCCACCAGGTCCCGCATTTCCCGCGCCAGGACCGCCCCCTCCCCCGCGGGCAGGCGTATCGCCCGGGGGCGGTGGGGCTCGGCGAAGTTGTGCACGTAGCAAAAGTCCGGCGGCACGGGCCGGCTGCCGGCCAGGTTCTCAAGGAAGGTCCGGACCGCCGTGGTCTTTCCCGTCCCGGGCAGGCCGGCGACATAGACGTTAAAGCCCCGCATCTTGATGTCCAGGCCGAACTGCAGGGCCTTGACCGCCCGTTCCTGGCCGATGATGGTCGGCTGCGGTGAAAGATCTTCGGTGCCGGCGCCGCCAATCGTCTGCGGCAAGCAACAAGCCCGCAACATTTCCGGCTTCAGTTCCAGAATCAATGTTCTCTACTCTCCCCACCGACAATGCATCGCCAACCGGTGACCCGCGTAAGGATGATGGTGGACGGCTTCCCGGTTAACGTATAAATTTACTAAATTCGCTACCGGCAGAATAAATTCCTGTCCGCTGCTGCGGTAAGAGAAGAATGCCTCGCGGGATCAATGTTTTTGTAGTAAGATTAACGATGGAGTGAAACCATGCGAATGACGATTTACCAGCCGCCGGTGGTTGAATTCACGGACGTCACGGTGACCTTGCGGGGCCGGACCGTCCTTGACCGGGTGAACCTGGCCATTGAACACGGTTCGTTCGTGGCCGTTCTCGGACCCAACGGCGCCGGCAAGACCACCCTTGTACGGGTCATTCTCGGCCTGCTGCAGCCCCGGCAGGGAACGGTGCACCTGTTCGGTGCGCCGCCCGCGGGCCGTGGTCATCAGCGCCACCTGGTAGGTTACCTGCCGCAACGCCAGAGGTTCGACCCCCGTTTTCCGGTATCGGCTCTGGACACCGCCGTAATGGGCCGCGTGGCCTGCATCGGTCTCTTCCGCTTTCCGTCCCGCGCCGACCGCCAGGCGGCGGCGCGTACCCTGGAGCGCATCGGCCTCACCGGGGAACTGCAGAACCGCCAGATCGGGGAGCTTTCCGGCGGCCAGCAGCAGCTGGCTCTCCTGGCCCGGGCGCTGTGCAGCCACACCCGGCTTCTGATCCTGGACGAACCCACGACCGGCCTGGACGCCCAGGCGCAACAGCGCTTCTATACCGTCGTGCAGGAACTGCAGCGGGACCTCGACCTCACGGTCATCGTCGTGTCCCACGATCTGGCCGCGGTAACGGCCCACGCCGACCGGTTCCTGCTGGTCGAAGGCGGGCGGGTGTCCCAGACCACGCCCCCCGACGTGGCGCGCCGCCTCTGGCCGGAACTGACCCGGGCGGGAGGCCGCGCAAGATGAGTGAGTTTCTGGCCTATGACTTCATGCAGCGGGCCCTGGCGGCCGGCGTCGTGGCCGGGCTGCTCTGTGCTGTCGTCTCGTTCTTTGTCGTCCTGCAGCGGCTGTCCTTCGCGGGGGTCGGCATCGCCCACTCCGCCCTCGGCGGTATCGCCATCGGGGTGCTGACCGGGATCAACCCCCTTCTTACGGCCGCCTTTTTCTGCACCGGCGTCGCCTGGGGCATCGGTGCCGTCAGCAAGAAGGGCGAGGTCCATGAGGATTCGGCCATCGGCGTCTTTTTCGCCGTGGCGATGGCCTTCGGCATCACCTTGATCAGCCTGGCGCGCGGTTACTATCCTGAGCTTTTCAGCTTTCTCTTCGGGAACATCCTCGCCGTCACCGCGGGCGATCTCTGGCTCCTGGCCGCTGTCGCCCTGGCGGTCCTGGCCTTCCTGGCCCTTTTCTTCAAAGAGCTGCTCTTTATCTGTTTCGACGAGGAGGCGGCACGCGCCTCAGGGCTCCCTGTCACCCCGCTGTATTATGCACTCCTCACGGCCGTCGCCCTGACGGTGGTCGTCACCGTGAAGATCCTGGGCATCGTCCTGGCGTCCGCCCTGCTGGTCCTGCCGGCGATCACCGCTCACCAGTTGACGAAGAACTTTCGTCCCCTGCTCGCCCTCTCTCTGGGCGCCGGGCTCTTTTCCTCCGTCCTCGGCCTCTGGCTGTCTTACCGCTTTGATCTCCCGTCCGGGGCGACCATCGTCCTCTGCGGCGCGGCCCTCTTTTTCGCCAGCCTGGTTTTCAAGCAGTACCGGCGGCCGGTGTAACGGCCTCCCATTTATTGCAGCACCGGCGGGGTATCGGCCGCGACCGGGGCGCGGGGAGCGGCGGCTTCCTTGAATACCGGGTAGCGGGTACGCGGCGTGTAGGTGGTATGAAGTAGCTTCTTGGCCTTCTCACTCAAGGGATGGCCCAGGAATTCTTCGTAGAGCTTCTTAACCGCCGGGTTCTCGTGCGCCCGGCGCAGTTCGCGGCTGACGTCGATACTGAAGAGGGCCTCGGCGCGCTTCTTACGGCGGTCGAGGCCTACACGCTCCTCCGCCGTCCCGACGATCGGCTGGCCCCCGCCGCCGATGCAGCCGCCCGGGCAGCCCATGATCTCCAGAAAATCGAACTTCTCCCCCGCCTTGATCCGTTCCAGCAGGCGCCGGGCGTTACGCGTGCCATGGGCCACGGCAACGCGCAGCCGGCGGCCCTTCAGCTCGACCTCGGCCTCCCGCACGCCCTGCAGGCCGCGGATCCGGTGGAACTCCACCCGCGCCATTTCCTCGCCCTCGGTGAGGGCATAGGCGGTGCGGATCGCAGCTTCCATCACCCCGCCGGTGGTGGCGAAGAGGGCTCCCGCACCGGTGGCAATGCCCAGGGGGGCGTCGAACTGTTCCTCGGCCAGTTCCGCGAAACGCAGTCCGGCCTGGCGGATCATGCGCGCCAGTTCCCGGGTGGTCAGGACAAAGTCCACGTCCCGCCCCATCTCGGAAACCAGTTCCGGACGGGCGGCCTCGAATTTCTTGGCCGTGCAAGGCATGACCGCCACGACGGTGATCTTCCGGGGGTCGAGGCCCTCGCGCCCGGCGAAGTAGGACTTGACGAGGGCGCCCAGCATCTCGGCGGGCGACTTGCAGGTGGAAAGGTTGTCGAGGAACTCGGGGTAGAAATGCTCGCAGAACTTGACCCAGCCGGGGCTGCAGGAGGAGATCAGGGGCAGTTCACCATGGCCTTCGAGGCGTTCCAGGAGTTCGTGCGCTTCCTCCACGATCGTCACGTCCGCGGCGAACTCGGTGGAGAAGACCCGGTCGAAGCCCATCCTGCGCAGGGCGGCCGCCATCTTCCCGGTGACGACCGTCCCCGCCGGCATCCCGAACTCCTCGCCCAGGCTGACCTGGATCGCCGGGGCGGTCTGGACAACCACGAAACGGTCGGGGTCGTCCAGGGCTTCCCAGACCTCGTTGATATAGCTGCGTTCGGTAAGGGCCGCCGTGGGGCAGACCATAACGCACTGCCCGCAGCTGACGCAGGCCGCATTCCCCAGGTCGGCGCCGAAGGCCGGCCCGATCGTGGTCTCGATCCCCCGGCCCATGGCCGTCAGCGCGCCCACGCCCTGCACATGGCGGCACACCGCCTCGCAACGCCGGCATTTTATGCACTTGTCGTAATCACGGATGATGAAGGGGTTACGGTCGGCAATACGGCGGCGCCCCCGCCTGGCCGCCACCCGCTCCGGCCGGACGCCGTAGCGGGTGGCCAGGCTCCGCAGTTCGCAGGTCTCGGCCCGGGGACAGACCGGGCACTCGGTGTGGTGTTCGTAGAGCAGGAGTTCCAGCACCCGCCGCCGCAGGCGCCTGATGCGCGCGGAATTGGTGGTGATGCGCATCCCGTCCCGTACCGGCGTCACGCAGGCCGGTACCGGCCCCCGCGCCCCATCCACTTCCACCAGGCAGACCCGGCAGCAGCCGGGTTCATTGACGCCTTTCAGGTAACAGAGGGTGGGGATTTCGACCCCGTTCGCCCGGGCGGCCTCGACGATGTTTGTCCCCTCGGGGACCAGGGCCTCCCTCCCATCGAGAAAGACCCGCACCGTGCGCACAGCCCTGTCCGGCGGCGCCTCTTTCCCGCCTCGCACTGTCTCCTGCCCGGCTTCGTGTCCCAATCTGCGGCACCTCCCAGTCTAGTGTTCGACCTGGGTGCCGCTTTAATACCACCGCGGCCGCCGCTAACCGCCCCGCGGCCCGCCGTTCCCGGCGCCGGGTGTTCTGGCCAGCAGGCCGTAAAGGAACAGCCCGAACAGCTCGTCGAAGGCCTGCGGCAGGGACAGGCCGTGCCGCATGATGAAGGCCGGGTTGAGGACGGCGCGCACGGCGGCGATGACCGCGGCCACGGCCACCTGCGGGTGGACCGGGCGGAAGTCGCCGGAGGCTCCGCCCCGGGCGATCACATCCGCCAGGCGGCCAATGCGTTCGGCACGGTACTCGTCGACCATCGCCCA
Source organism: Thermoanaerobacterales bacterium (assembly GCA_030019475.1). Classification (NCBI taxonomy): domain Bacteria; kingdom Bacillati; phylum Bacillota; class Clostridia; order Thermoanaerobacterales; species Thermoanaerobacterales bacterium. The sequence goes on from JASEER010000032.1 coordinate 23,153, forward strand.
GAGGCGCGGGTACATCCGCGGGAGGTTCCCAAAGGCCAACGGCTCAAGCACGCGGGCGTGTTCCACAATTACCCGCACTATGCCGCGAAGCTTCTCGCCCGGCGGCAGTTCCGCCTGCAGCACATCTTCGGTCCGGGCCTCGATACGGGCCATCAGCCTCCTGATCACACCTTCCAGGACGGCTTCCTTATTGCGGAAATAACGATACAGGGTACGCTTTGAAATCCCCGCGCGGGCTGCCAGCTCGTCGGTCGTTACGGCCGCCGGACCGCGTACGCGGACCAACTCCTCCATAGCGTTCAGCACGCGCTCCCGAATATCCGTCTGCACGCCCGTCCCTCCTACTCGATCTGCTTGCGGAAGCGTAACGCCGCCAGGCCGACCACGCCCACCCCGAACACCGTTAGGGGCACGATATCCCGCCAGAGATAGGCCATACCGACCCCCTTCAGCATGATTCCCCGCAGGATTTCCAGAAAATAGGTCATGGGAATGGCGTAACCCAGCCAGCGGATCGGATCGGGCATGGCCTCGCGCGGGAAGATGAACCCCGAAAGGAGCACGCTGGGTAGGATAAAGGCCATGGCCATCTGCATGGCCTGGAGCTGCGTCCTGGCCACGGTTGAGAACAAGATGCCCAGCCCCAAGGCGAACACCAGGAAGAGGAGCGCCAGTCCCAGGAGCAAGGGCAGGCTGCCCCGGACGGGGACCCCGAACCACAGCGTCCCCACGGCCAGGACGAAGGCCACGTCCACAAAGGCAATCAGGATGTAGGGGATCAGCTTTCCGACCATTAATTCCCCGCCACGCACGGGAGTGACCATCAACTGCTCCAGGGTACCCCGTTCGCGCTCGCGGACCAGGGCGAAAGCGGTGAGCATGATGGTAATATTCTGCAGGACCAGGCCGATCAGCCCGGGGACGTTGAACTTCATGCTCTCCAGGCCCGGGTTGTAGTAGGCGCGGGTACGCAGGTCCACCGCCGGGCCGCGGGGCGCCTCGCCCCCGGAGGCCTCCAGTTGGCGGAGCAGGAGCTTCTGGCTGTACACCCTGGCCGTTATCTCGGCGGTGGAGAGGGCGGTCCGGGCGATCAGGGGGTCGGAGCCGTCCACGAGAAACTGGGCCTGCGCTTCCTCCCCGCGGCGCAGCTCCCTGGCGTAGCCCCGGGGGATGACCAGTCCGGCCTTGGCCCGGCCGCTGTCCAGCATGCCCTCGAGTTCCCGCAGGCTTTCCACGTGATAAACCGGCGCGAAGTAGCCGGTCTGTTCCAGGACCGCCGCCAACTGGCGCCCCGGCTGCTGCCGGTCCTGGTCGAGCACGGCGAGGGCGATGTTGTTCACGTCGGTCGTCACGGCGTAGCCGAAGAGCAGCAGCATCAGGACCGGCATGGCGAGAGAGATGACCAGGCTCGGCGGGTCGCGCAGGATCTGGATGAACTCCTTGCGGATGACAGCCGTCAACCGGTGCCAGCGCATTCTACTTCGTCACCCCTTCCCGGGCCATATCGATGAAGACGTCCTCCAGGGTCGGCCTGCCGGCCGCTTCCTTGAGCGCCTGCGGGGCGCCGAAGGCACCCAGCCGGCCGCGGAAGATCAGGGCCACCAGGTGGCAGCGCTCGGCCTCGTCCATGTAGTGGGTCGTCACCAGGATGGTGATTCCCTGGGCGGCGAGGCGGTCGAGGATCTCCCAGAAGAGGCGCCGCGAGACCGGGTCGACACCCGCCGTCGGCTCGTCGAGGACCAGCAGCCGCGGGCGGTGGATGAAGGCGCAGGCCAGGGCGACGCGCTGTTTCCAGCCCCCCGAGAGCGTCCCGACCAGCTGCCGCTCGCGCACCTCGAGCTGCATTTCCCGTTTCAGTTCCGCCAAGCGGGCGGCCACGGCCGCCCGGTCCAGGCCGTAGATGCGGCCGTAGAAGTGCATGTTCTCCTCCACCGTCAGGTCTTCGTAGAGGGAGAATTTCTGGCTCATGTAGCCGATATGCTGTTTGATCGCTTCCGGCTCCCGGGCAATGTCGTAGCCCAGAACATGGCCCGATCCGGCGGTGGGACGCATAATCCCGCAGAGCATGCGGATCGTCGTCGACTTGCCGGAGCCGTTCGGGCCGAGGAGGCCGAAGATCCGGCCCTCCGGGACGGCGAAGGTCAGATCGTCCACCGCCTTGAGGTCGCCGAAGGACTTGCTCAGGTGTTCCACTTCAATGGCGTTGGCCAAGGACCGCTCACCTGCTTCCACCGTTAAAGGTTACGTCGGCCGGCATTCCGGGCCGGAGTTGATCCTTTCCGTCCAGCAGTTCCACCCGTACCCGGAAGACAAGGCGCACCCGGTCCTCTTTTGTCTGTACGTTCTTGGGGGTAAATTCGGCCTCAGGGGCGATGAAGGTCACCCGGCCCGCAAATTTCCGGCCCGGGAAACCGTCCACCGCTACGCCGACCTTCTGCCCCATCCGCACCTCGCCCAGGCGGTTCTCCGGAACATAGACATCCAGCCAGAGGCGGCTGGTGTCGAGCAGGGTCACCACCTCCGCCCCGGGACGAACAACCTCGCCGGGGGCGAAGTTACGGCCGACGACCATGCCGGCGACCGGAGCACGCAGGGTCGCCTTCTCCAGGTTGAGGCGGGCCGCCTCCACGCCGGCCTCGGCGCCGCCCACCTGGGCCTCCAGGCGCGCGAGGGTCTCCGCGCGGGCCCCGGCCTCCGCCAGGGACAGCCGCGCCGCGGCGGCCTCGTACGCCGCCGTCGCCGCCTCGGCCTGGGCCCGGGCCCTGGCCGCCGAGTTCTCCTGCACCGTAAGCTCCTGCTCGGAGACGGCCTGGGCCTCGTAAAGCCGGCGGTATTTCTGGAGGGTCTTTTCCTGCAGGATCAGGTCCTCGGCGGCGGCCTTCCGCAGCGCATCCAGCCGTTCCGCCTCGCGCCGGGCGGAGGCGATCTCCTGCGCCCGGCTCCCCGCGGCGGCCTCGTCCCGCGCCGCCCGGGCCGCCTCGAGCCCCGCCGCGGCCTGGGCCTGCTGCGCCTCAAGGATCCGCGGGTCCAGCCGCGCCACCTCCTGCCCGGCCCGGACCGTGTCCCCTTCCTCCACCAACATCTCCTGCACCGTCCCTCCAACCTCGGCCACCACCCGCACCTCGTCAGCCTCAATGGTGCCGTTCGCGGTAAGGGGTCGGCCTCGGCCGTCACAACCCAGCAAGGACACGGCCAGCAGAAGAAGCAAACCCGGTAGCCAGAGCCCACGCATCCCTTTCTCCCCTCTCTTTCATAAACGCACTAGGTATACTGCAGGCACTGAATTAGTTTACCTTGTGCCAAGAATAGCACGGGCCGGGGTATGCCGCAATTAACCGCTGACGCCGCCCGGGCCTGAAAGGCTGCCCCAGCCGCACGCAAATGACACATCAGGCGTGAAAGTGGCTGATAGGCGCCCATATTAGACTTAAGGAGACCGGGGAATGCTACCGCGTACAACGCCAAGGCCCGGAGACCTTTCTCCGGGCCCTTGCCTGTCCCTACCTTAACCAATTAACGGCGCAATTCCGGCGGGAGTTCCGGTTCGTAGATAAAAACCGCACAAGCGGAGGCGGCACTCACGTGAGCAAACAGGGTCAAGGCCGCCGCCAGGCCGGTCATAACCAAGAAGCGTAGGCGGCGCATACTGTCTCACCTCCTTTCGACACCGGCCGGCGGGTCGGGCGAAGCCGTCCGGAAAGGCCAGGGCCGGTACTGCAAGGTCCGATCGGCCAGGCCGATGACGGCCTTCCCGGCGCCCGTGATCATCAGGGCCGCCCAGGATTCTCCCAAAGCCAGGGCGAAAGCCAGGTTGCCACTCCCTGGGCGGAGGGCGACCGTCAGGCCGGTGACGGTAATCAAGAAGACCATAAACAGGGACAGGCGGCGCAGGAGCCTCTTGTGAGCGGGGGAGCCCAGGGGCTTGGCCGGATTTTCCAGGGGGGCCCGGAAGACGACGGCCAGGCCGGACAGGAACCCGGCACCCAGGGCCACAACCGCCGTGGTCCCGGGAGCCGCTGTCCAAAGGCTGCCGACCTTGCCCAGAGCGACAAACACCAGTACTGTGACCACGGTGCACCGTCCGGCAGAGGTACAGTGGATACCCCCGGCCACGCTTCGCAGGGCAGCCATCGCCAGGCAGGCGGCCAGAGTGGTCGGGATGCAGTCCCAGGCCCAGGCGGCAAGGACGATGAGCATCAGCTCACCGAACGTAAGCATGGCCATCTCGCTTCCGTAACGGAGGATCGCCCGCTCCCTGTCTCCGCCCCCCGTCTGCTGAGTTACAAGACAGGTCAGGCGTTCAGCCAGACGTGAAAGCACCAACCATTCCTCCAGATGCTATGTCTTGTTTTTATATCGTCTAATTTCATAATAATTTAAGATTGTACTTCGAAAAGGCTGTAACATAGTTACGACAACTAACATTTTTCCTTATATTCTTTGTTTTGGCAGGAATCTCTGATAACACGTCGAAGTTCAGATATGCCTTCCCTAACCGGTTTAGCGGAACCAGATAGCTTGAAAAT
>JASEER010000033.1 GCA_030019475.1 Thermoanaerobacterales bacterium
AGGCAACCGGTCACCCCGTCGCGCTGTTTGTCACCGATGTGCTCACGGATCACCACGATGAAAGCGTTGGCATCATCCCGATCATTAATCGCAAACCAGGACGGCAGAGTCGTGAATGAATAGTTCATCAGGGCCGCGGCGGTTCCTAAGCTCTGGAAAAAGGCCTGGTGCAGGCCACGCACCACCTCGGCCGGTCTCCTCCTCCGCAGAAGAATGCCCCCATCCATGACGTCAGAGTGAAGAATCAGCAACTCGGTCAGGCGCAAAGCCGCTTCAATGTCCAGGCGTACACCGCCCCAAAGCTGGTACTTCAGGAGTTCGTAGCGCAGGAATTCCAACTGATCCAGTTTGATGTTACCCGGTTCGATAACGAACACCTTGAAGTTCCCGCTCTGTCCGTACGGAAGCATGGCACGGAAGGTGCCCCGGATTTTCATCCATTCGGCAAAAGGATTTATTACCTTGTCCGAAATGCTGCCGGGGGTGGTCGAATCCGGTTTGGGGCGATGGACGCCCTTTCCTGAAATCGGATTGAAGACCTGGCTGTTGCTGACCTCGGGAGCATCCGCTTTCTGACCGGTGACTCCAAGGTGATAAGCAGTCCATAGGGCCGCCCGGCGGGGATCCTGAATAATCCAGTGGTACAATTGCTTGTCCGATGACCAGCCTTTGCGCATGGACGCCAAGAACACAGCCATCCCGTACTCGGCCGAGGGTTGCGGTGGTTCGGGCAGACCTTGCTCGGCCAAGGCTCGCAGAAGCGCCTCGCGCTTTTTGCCGGTGGCGCGCCGGAACTCGCGGAGTTGTTCGGCCTTCTCCCTTTCCCTTTCATAATCCAGGACCTCACCCGAAGGCCGCTGTCCGTCACTCTTGATGTAAATGAAGGGATAGCCCGGTCTAACGGGCGGCCAGTCTGCAAGAGGCGGCAAATCGCCGGGGTCCAGGACAAACCGGTCGCCACTGTCGCGCACCTGCACCCCCTTTCCCGTAATGTCCTGCAACAAGCTTGCCAGACCGATCGCCTCCAGGGAATCGGCGTAGGTCATCGTGCGCTTGGGGATCTCATACCTCACTGTTTCTCCCTCCTTTCGCGCTCCCCGCCTGGTCGGCAAGGCGTAGTAAACGAACCAGATGCCAGTATAGGGGTAGCCATGGTCGGTCTTCTTCCCGCAGAGCGGCCACCAACTCCCGCGAAAACCGGCCGTTCTTGCCGCACAGATCAGGATCCGGTTGGTCCGCCAGCCTCTGCACAGGGGGCAACCCCAGACCAGAAAGCAAGGGGTTCATTACTGCGGCGACATTGGGAATGAGCCGGAAATCCTGCAAAGTGGAAGCATCCCCTTTGTGATGCCGGGCAACGGCGGTGAGAACACAAGCGGCCAACTCCGCCCTGTCGGGGAAAAGATCATAGAGATACACTGACGCCGCGTAAGCCCCCTCCACGGCGTGGTTGGGCCGTCGCCCGTGCTTCTGAATCGGCTCCCAATCCGTCTCAGGGTCATAGTCAGAATGCGCCAGCGGTTCATCCAGAGCCCTATCAGGGGTTTTGGCCTTCTGCCAGGCCTTGATCTGTTCTTGCCATTTCACGCCTAGCTTGCCGGTGTCGTGGAGGATAACCGCCAGCCGTTCAGCCTGCTGGATGATATCGCCCGGCACGCCGGTTTCGTCTGCAAGGCGTTTCCGCGCACAGGTGGCGGCTGCCGACAGTCGATAGAGCTCTTCAAGGGCCAGCCGGATGTGCTCGACGTAGGTCTCGCAGCGGTAGTGGTAACACGCCTGGACACTGTGCACCACGTATCGGACCTTCGAGCGTTCACCGGCTTCCCCCAGTCTTAGCCCCAGTTCCCGTGAATAGTGGGCGTGATCGGGGTGGATGGCGACGAGCCAGGTCAAGGCGGTCTCCCCGGGCTCAAACCGCTTCCAGTCAAAGCGCAAACCCGCGTACTGTTCGCCCCCGTGGGCATCGGCAGCCACGGGCACCTTGGCAACCCAGTTCCCGGTTTCATCGCCCGCCACGCGCTTCAGAAAGCCGCGCAGGAAACGAGTCGGCACGGATAGCGTCTCCGGCCACTCCCCCTGCCGGTCAAAGCGCACCTTTTCCGGCTCGGCGATGACAAGGACATTGATGCTGTCCACATCCCGTATGAGCTCCTCGTGGGCGTTACGAAGGATACCGTCCATCGTCTTGTTGATCTTCGTGCGCCATTCGTTGAGATTGATGCTCTCTAGAACCCGTCTCTCAATCGGGCCGTGTACCTCGTCAACGGCACGCTGTTCATCCTGAGCGGTCAGGACTTCCCCCGACATCGCCGTCAGTACCGCCCACGTTCCTGCCATCTCTGCCTCACCGTACGGAGGGTAAGAGTCTAGAGCATAAACCTTAACGGCTCCATCCCCCCCATAGCGCGCACAGCGCCCTGCACGCTGAACGAGGCTATTCATGGGAGCCAGTTCGGTATGCAGAGCATCCACGGAGAAATCCATCCCGGCCTCGACTACCTGCGTGCTGATGAGGATAAAGTTTTCAGGCATATCCTGGCTGGACTTTCCGAGACGGTCCACCACATCCTGTTCCTTGTCCATCCGATCTTCACGATAGAAGCGGGAGTGTAGCAAGGAGAGGCGGACACCCTCCTTCTTCACCTCGCTCAGCTTCTCACTTAGTTCCTTGTACAGTTCCTGTGCCCGATCAACGGTGTTCACCAACACCAAGGTGCGCCCGCCGCCGGCATTCAGGTGCTCGGAAAGAACGGCCTCCGCCGTCAGGGCACCTTGTTCCACGATCCATTTGCGCCGTGTCGGACCCCGTTTTTTCCGCTTTTCCAAGCTTGCGAACTCCGCATCGCTAGGGCTGATAACCCGGGCGCCCAGGCGGTTGGCGAGCCACTGGACACTGAAGTCGGACAGGGTAGCGGTCATCAGTACGAATTGACAATAGAGTCTAAGGCGGTCGAGCATTTCGATGGTCGTGACCATCGAGCGGTCGGGATCGAGCAGGTGGAACTCGTCGAAGACAACCAGGCTTCCGATCAGGGCTCCGGCATTGATGTTGGCTAGGCGGGAGGGTAAGGAGACAGGCGACAGCAGGTAGGATGACAGTAGCTGGTCAATGGTGGTAAAGACAATGTCACCCTGGAAGAACGGGTCATCTTGCTGCTCCCCCGTCTGGATGCTAATGGAAAGGCCGGTCTCATGGCTTTTGCTCGAATGCACAACCCATCCCGCCCTGCGGCAGGAGTCAAGGGTCGAGGCGTAAAGCTGCGACGCCAGGGACCTCAACGGCAAAGCGTAGAGAACCCTATCCGCGACAGGCCTGCCGATTTGTTTGGCCAGGAGAAACGGAAGCAGCACGGCCCACGTCTTTCCGGCCCCGGTTGGCGCACGGAGAATGATGCTCGCCCCATTGAGCAACGCCGCGGCAGCCTCTTCTTGAAACCGATACAAGGAAACTTGGGAGTCGCCCATCAGTTTCCGGAACAACGCGTTCAGTTCATCAGTTTTTCTGACGTCGCTCATAGGTAACCTACCTCTCACAAGACATATTCTCTGAGAACAAACATATGGATTTACTGGTTATGGCTTGTCAAGTAGGCAATTACAATGAGTACAACAGCTGCACTTAGCAGAAGTAGCGTTAGTTGCGCCATTATTTGTATAATGAATTGCATTGTTTGTATCACCACCCAATTTGATTGTTGAAGACATAGTCAGTCTACGTTATTCGCAAATTGGAGGAGTGATGCCTAACACATAATGGCAACATAGACTGTCCATTGGTTTACGCCTATCGATACCTTTACCCCGCAAAAGAGGACTGAAAGAATTCTATTGTTGAAGTTACGTCAGATGACCCGCAAAATAGGGGACATGTCAGATGCCCTTGCCAGCCCAACCTAAAGCCGATTCCGGTCTATTCCAGGGGTTCCCTGTCCAGTAGCTGGCTGGCAGCCCATAAACCGATCAGCCAACTCATCAACCGACACAAGCCGGACCACCCCTGGTCTTGACGTTTATCTGCCTTCCCATCCCCGTCATTGAAGCCTGATATCAGGAGGTACGCCGTCATCGCCACCGCCCCCGTGCCGGCCAAGCACATCCCCAGCCAAAAGGGCAGGCCGACCAGGGATTCGAATATTAAGGCACAGACGGCAGCAAGGCCGAGGGCCAGGCCGAAGACAATCGCCAAAAAAACCGCCAGACCTGCAAGGCAGACCAGACCGAACAGAAGCAACGGCGAGAAGACGACGGCCAGGACCGCGCCGCCGGCGACGTAGGCCAAGGCGCGGTAAGTAATGCGCAGTACACGCATGAACGCAATCCCCCCAAGCGGAGCCACTACAGAAGTCCTGGCTGGCATCGTTTGCCATATGATGCTTCCCCTAATGCGGTTCTCTGCAAGGATGGCCCCGTCGTCCAGTCATCAACCTTCAATAAATGCCCGTAGGGGAGCTAACTCCCGTAATAAAACAAGAGGTGAAACCAATCCCGGTAAACCGTTGGGCTGCCCCGCTTCTACTCCTCCCCCCCGCCGCTTCCGTACACCCCCGCCAGGGCTGCCGCCGTCGCGGCCACATCCCGGCGCAGGGTCTCCGGTTCCAGGACCTCGGCGTGGGCGCCGAAGGAGAGGATCCACCGTTTGACCTCGCCCAGGCCGGCGACGTTGAGGCGCAGGATGAGGCCGCCGTTGTCCAGCTCTTCAATCTCCTGCGAGGGGTGCCACTGCCGTTCGCGGACGTACCGCGCCTGCTCGCGGTCGAAGCGCACGGCCACGGCGTGCAGGCCGCCGCCGCGCTCAATCCCGAGGCTGTCGCCCAGGTATCCTACGATGTTGAAGTCTTTATCCGGGATGAAGCTGACGTTCGTGACGGTGAGTTGCCGGATGCGGTCCAGGGCGAAGATGCGCACTTCCCGCCGCCAGTGGCAGTAGCCGATGAGGTACCAGGCGCCGTCGCGGAAGTGCAGGTGGTAGGGGTCGACCAGGCGCTCGGCGCAGTCGTCCCGGCTGGCGGTGTAGTAGGTGATGCGGATGCTGCGGCGGGCGCGCATGGCCTCGGTCAGCTGGTGGTAGGTCTGCAGCAGGGCGGCCTCGTCACCGCGCGGGGGATTGATGCCGAAGGAGATGGTCTGCTCCACGAACCCCAGGTTCACGGTGACCTCATCGGGCAGGGCCATGCAGATCTTGTGAAAGGCCCTGCGGACCGCCACCTCGAAAGGCGTTCCGCGGCACTGGCTGAGGATTTTCTGCCCCAGGAAGAGGGCGACCAGTTCCCCCTCCGCGAGGGTTATCCCGGGGAGGCGGAAGTCATTCCGGGCGTAGTAGTAACCGTTGCGCCGCTTGCTGTACACGATAGGAGCGCTCATCAGGTCCCGCATGCAGGCGATGTCGCGCTCCACCGTGCGCGCGCTGACCTCCAGCTTTTCCACCAGCCAGGGGACGTTGGGATACAGGCCGGCACGGACGTACTGGTCGATCTTGTAGATCCGCCAGAGGCTGTTTCGTTCCAGGGAGAGGCCGGAACCGTTCTTCCCCATACCCATACCCATCCCCGCCACCTCCGGTTCCCCGCCAGAAAGCGGCGCCGATTGTTTGCTGGATTATAAACCATCTACTCCGACGCTTACTGTCGGGGTGATATATTTAGCCCACCGCCGCCTCCGCGGGCTCGGCCAGGGTGTACCAGCCCATGCCGAAGACGGCGCCCTTGCCGACGTGGACGTGCTCCCCGAGGAGGATGAACGGTAGGAACTCGGCGAGATCCCCCTCGTAGACGACCGGTCCTACCAGGCCGCCAAGGGCGATGCGCGCTTCCTGCCGCGCCGAGTACCGTTCCCAGTCTACCCAGCGGGTTTGTTCGCGCACCGTGGTTACCGCCTCGGCGCGGGCGATCAGCCCGGTGAAATCGGCCTGCCACTCCCAGCCGTGGTGGAAGTAGGCCAGGGATGATAGGCGGCGCAGGAGGGCGCGGATCAGGACGTGGAAGTCGGCGCGGTTCGCCCAGCGGTCCTGGTGTTTTAGGCGGGTCGGGGTAAGAAACTCCAGCCCCAGGCGTGTCCATCCCCCGGGCAGGCGGGCGCGGGCGAAAAGGTCCTCGCCGCGAATGGCGGCCGGCACTGGACGCACCGTCCGGTCGGCGTCGCTGAAGACGGCATGCACCGCCCCGTGGCGGTCAAGGGCGCGCACCTCGCGGAGCGTGTACGGACGGCGGCCCTTGCCGATCCCCTCGCGGCCCAGTTCGTCCAGGCAGACAATGAAGTACGGCAGGTATTGCACCGCCCGCCCGACCAGGACCAGACCGAAGATCAGGCTCTCCCCCGGCCGGTATTCGGCCTTCGTCTCCAGGGGCGGCTCCAAAATGAACGGCCGGGGGACGGCCTCCAGGTTCTTCAGTACCTGGGCGTCCCCCGGCGGGGATGTTTCAAAAATGTACGCATAGGGGCAGGCTTCTTTAAGCAGGCAGCGCGGGCACTCGGCCTGCCGCTGGGAGCAGGCGATACGCCGGAAGACCCGGCCGAACCCCCCGCGCAGGGTCGAGCCCTTGTAGGGCGGGAGCAAGAGCCCCTGCTCCCCGGCCTCCAGGACGACCTGGTAGCGGGCGAAAAAGAAATCCTTTAGTTGCTCGCTCCCCGCTTCCGGCAAATGCTCGCGCCCCTTGCCTTCATCCTAATTTCCTAGGCCTTTCGACGCGGGGGAGGAAAATCCTGCAGAGATTGGGAGATTTAAACGCTATTCAGCCTGTTTACTATGTACCGGGGCTTTTCTCCCAGCATCAGGCGTTCGATGTTTTCCCGCACCGCGACCGCCGTCGCCCGGAGGACCTCTTCAGTGGTCGCGCCGATATGGGGAGTGACAACGACATCCGGCCGGGCCAGCAGGGGGTCGGCCGGGTCGGCCGGTTCTTCCCAAAGCGCATCGGCGGCGAAACCGCCCAGCTTCCCGCTCTCCAGCGCCGCCGTCAGCGCCTCACGGTCGACCAGCGGCCCGCGGGAGATGTTTATCAGGTACGCTCCCTTTTTCATGCGCCCCAGTTCTTTCTCCCCAATCAACCCCTCGGTCCGGGGGGTAAGCGGCAAGGCCAACATCACATAGTCGGACTCGGCCAGTAACACGGGCAGTTCGTCCGGCTCCCGGACCCAGTCGATCCCGAGCGCCTTGGCCGCTCCCGGCACCGGCTCGCCCGTTACGGCAATGACGCGCATCCCAAGTCCGCGCGCCCGCAGGGCGACAGCCGTCCCGATGCGCCCCAGGCCGACGACTCCCAGGGTCTTCCCTGCCAGCTCGGAACAGACCGGCTCACCTACGCGGCCCTCTGCGAGCACCCGGCGGGCCAGCGGCGCCCTCTTCGCCAGAGCGAACATCAGGTAGATCCCCAGTTCCGCCACGGCCACGGTGTTCAGCCCGGGGATGTTGGCCACCGGGATGCCCAGCCGCGCCGCGCAGGCCACGTCGACGACGTCGCTCGCCACCCCGAACTGCTGGATGAGCTTGAGGGTTCCGGCACGACGGAGGATTTCCTTGTCAATGTAGTGCAGATGAAAGCCCATGCTGCTGGTCACCAGCACGTCGAGCCGTCCGATGACCGTTTCGAGTTGTGCCCGGTCCCTGATCACCGTGCACTGATGGTCTGCCAGTTCGTCTCGCAGGTACTCTATCGTGTTCCTTGATTTGGACAGGATGCCTACATGCATCCCCTGTTCACCCCTTATGACCCGTATTGCCGCCGAGGGTTGCCGAGGGTCGTTCCAACCCCGTACCCATCAACGCCGGACGGAGCGCTGCGGCCGCCCCGATCAAGAGCACCGTACCGGCCCCCAGGAAAGCGGCCGGGAAGCCCGCCGCGCCAGCGATGCCGCCCAGGATGACGGGGCTGATGGTCTGCCCCAGCCGGTTAACCGAGATGCGGACACCGATAGCCGTCCCGCGCCGCTCCACCGGTACGCTGTCCGCAATAATGGCCATGGTGACCGGCTGGCTGGCCCCTTTTGCCAGGCCGAACAGCCCCGCACAGAGGGCCAGCAACGGCAGGGTGTCGACGATGACTGTCGAGGCCAGTCCCACAAAACTGCCGAGCATCGCCAGCGCCAGGAGCCAATAACGCCCCAGCAGCCGGACGGTCCACCCGATCAGGGGACGAATAAAGATCGATGTGGCGTTCTGTACCGAAAAGAGCAAACCGATGGCTCCGGCTCCCAAACCCAGGTGGTGCAGGTACAGGGCATAGACCGAATCATAAGCCCCGATGGCGATGTTAATCGCAAAACTGCAATAGAGTGCCGTCAGCGAGCCGCCGACCAGAATGGTAACCCAGTTTGACTTTCGATCCCCCGTACCCCGTGTGTGGCGGGATTTCCATTCTCCGCGCGGAAGAAAAAGGGCCAAAAGTACGGGGAGCAGACTCACGGCCAGAAAACCCGTGAACACGGCGTGATAACCTGAGAACTCCTTGACCCAACCGCAAAGGACGGGCCCCACGGTGCGTCCCAGACCGATCAGCAGAGTGAGATACCCAAACCCGGCGTCTTTGTCCGGCGCGGCGACGGCGATGAACGTCTGGGCACCGACAACGATCAGAAGCTGGCTCACGCCGATAAGGCCGACCGCCGCGCCAAGGGTCCATAGTCCATCGGCGCGCTGCAGGACCAGCCCGGCTGCCCCCGTGCCGGCGGTGCCTAGAATAAAGAGGATGGGGTGTCCTACCCGGTCCGCCAGCACACCCGCCGGTATCGCCAGCAGGAAAGGCAGGGCGCCGAAAAGCGAAACCACCAGCCCCGCCTGTGCCGGCGTGGCGCCCAACTCCGTGGCGTAAATCGGCACAAACGGCGAAAGCCCCTGCCACTGCGCGAAGTGCACAAAGCTGATCGCGTAACAGAACAGGATGTAGCGGCGACGGGTAAGATCATCCAGGGGGCTCACGGTCTACTCGGCGCCGGCCTGTGCCGGCGCGCTCCTCGATGTCGCCGCCTGCGCCTTCCCCACCGGCTTTTTCCGGCTCATAATCTGCATCGCCGTGACCAAGATAAAGATGCCATAGCCGATGATGTCGGTGGTCAGCCCCTGTTTAATCAGCAACATGGCGGCAATGAACAGCGCCACCCTGGCCACCGTGTTCAGGGTCCCGCAATACCAGCCCTGGATGGCTCCGGCAAGCGCCGTAACGCCGATCAGCGCGGACACGATAGCCAACCCGATGTGCAGCGGATCCCCCTGGGCCAGCAGAGCCGGGCTGTAGACAAACATGTAGGGGACGATAAACCCCGCCAGGCCGACCTTGAGCGCTGTCCAGCCCACGTCCCACATACTGGCCCGGGCAATGGCGGCGGCGGCGAAGGAGGCGATGGCCACCGGCGGGGTAATGGTCGCCAGGATCGCGAAGTAAAAGATGAACATGTGGGCCGCCAGTTCGGGAACCCCCATCTGCACCAGCGCCGGCGGAATAACGGCCGCCGCGGTCGCGTATGCGGCCACGGTGGGCACGCCCATCCCCAGGATCAGGCAGATGATCATGCTGAAAAACAGGGCCAGGAAGAGGTTGTCTCCGGCATAGGCGAGGATGATGTTGGCCGCCTTCAGTCCCAGGCCGGTCAGGGAGAGAATGCCAATGACGATACCGGCGCCGGCGGTGGTGGCCGCGATCTCCATGATGCCCCGCCCGGCCGACGCGAAAATCTCCACGATATCCCGCAGGCCGATCCGCGTGGCCTTGCTCAACCAGCTCGCCACCAGGGTTAGGGCAATGGCGATGATCGCCGCCCGGTTCGGGGTGGACTCCATGCCCACCAGGACGAAGATCAAGGCTACCAGGGGAATGAGCAGGTGGCCCTGCTCCCGGATCAGCTTTTTGAGCGAGGGCAGGCCGCCTTTGACCGAACCCAGACCCGTTTTGGCTGCCTGGAAATCCACCATCCAGTAAAGACTCATGTAGTAGAGCAGAGCTGGGATGACCGCCGCGACGACAATGCTCCCGTACGAGATGCCAAGGACTTCGGCCATTAAAAAGGCCGCCGCGCCCATTACGGGGGGCATCAATTGCCCACCGGTGGAAGCCACGGCCTCAATGGCGCCCGACATCCCCGGGGAAAACCCGGCCTTTTTCATAGCCGGGATCGTAATGGAACCGTCAACGACGACGTTGGCCACGGCTGCCCCGGAGATCGTGCCAAAGAGCGCGCTGGAGACGATTGGGACCTTCCCCAGGCCGCCCCTGGTACGCCCGGTTAAGGCCAGGCCCAAATTGACAAAGAGGTCTCCGGCGCCGGAGCGCTGCAGGAAGACCCCAAACAGGATAAAGATAAACACATACTGCGCCGACACGCCCAAGGGGATCGTGTAAATGCCAACGGGACTGTAGAGGAAACTGATCACCCGCTCCAGGGAATAACCCCGGTGCCAGAACAGTCCCGGCAGGAAGGGGCCGATGATGGCGTAGGCAATGAAGGCCACCGCGATGACCGGCAGCGCGATGCCGCTGGTCCGGCGCATGACCTCCAGCACCACCAGGACGGCGATCCCCCCGAAGACGATGTCGAGAGTCTCCGGCGAACCGCCGCCGGCGCGAAACAGCAGCCCGTCGAAATCAACAACCATATACACTATGGTGGAAACGGTGAGGACCATCCACACGACGTCGCCCAAGGAAACCCGCTCGCGGGGCGACCGGGCACTGCCGGGAATGAGCATAAAGATAAGAAGCGAGGCAAACACGAGGTGCCCGCTTCGGAACAACCATGGATCCAGCGGGTCGATATACAGCGAGTAAAGCTCAAACAGGGTCAGGGCCAGCCCGAGGGAAAAGACGATTTTCCCCGCCGGCCCTTTCAAGCTGCGCAACCGCACGATCCTGGAATCGCTGTCCAGGACCTCCGACCCGCCGGCGGCCGTCTCGTCCGTTGACTCCCGGGAGGCCTGTAACGGTCCCGCCGAGGCCGTACAAGGAGGTCTATCGTCCTTTCGTCGTTTCCATTTAAACATTATGGCCATCACATCCTTAGCGGTTCGGATACGGGAAGTTGGTGACCGCCGGCGGTCACCGACAGTCACCAACTCGACGACAGCGTCCCGGAGTTACTTCATTTCCGGCGGAATGGCCACCTCGGGCAGCTCGATGCCGATCTCGCGATAGTATTTAACGGCCCCCGGATGCATGGGAATGGTCGTGTACTTCGCGTTTTCCGCCTTGGAGTCCACCGAAGCCTTATAGGCCGCCACCAGTTCCGGGTTCTTCTCAAAGGCCGTCTTGACCAGGTTGTAGATGAAGTCTTCCGAGATGTCCTTGTGGGTCACCACGAAGGTCCAGTCGGCCAGGGTCTCAATGTCCTCGGTCTGCCCCTTGTAGGTGCCTGCGGGGATGACGCCGAGCTGGACGTGGTACTCCTTAATGAACTTCTCGCCATCTTCCTTCGGGACACCAAAGACCTTGGCGCCGCGGGTCGTGCACATCTCCTGGGCCGGCGGCGCGGGGATGCCGCTCCAGGCCCCGACGGCGTCGAGCTGGCCGTCGATGAACCGCTGGTTGGCGTCCTCAAAGTTGGCCAGGTTGGTGATTTGGGCCGGCTTCACGTCAAAGAAGTCGAACAGCTTGCGTCCGTAGTCGTTCAGGAAGCTGCCGGGGCCGGACATGTCGACGCGCTTCCCCTCGAGGTCGCGGAAGCTTTTAAGGCCGCTGTCCGGCGTGGTCCACCACTGCATGTACTGCGGGAACATCGGCATCACGGCGCGCAGGTTGTCGTACTTGGCGCCTTTGGCCTTGCCCTCTCCGTTATACGCCTCCCAGGCGCTGGCGCCCGGGGCCGGGCCGAAGTCGGCCTGCCCCTTGTTGATCAGGTCCATGCTCTGCCACGGGCCGCCGGAGGCCTCCACCTGCATCGGGACGTTCATGTGTTTCTGCACAACCTGAGCCAGCGCCGAACCGAACATGTAGTGCGCCCCGCCCAGGGCCGAGCCCGACCAGATAACACCCTTCGGCCAATCCTTTTGCGCGTCCGCACCGCTCTTGTCGCCGGGCTGTTCCTTCGCGCCGCCGCCGCAGCCGGCCGCCAGCAGCGCAACCGTCACGAGCAGAACCGTTGCCGCCAGGGCCAGGATCTTCGTCCGCTTACGCATCATCTTGAAGTCGCCTCCTTCTTGATGCAATGAATAATGATTGGAACCTTAACCCCCGGGTTATTGCCGAATTCACCATGGATGTTCCCGCAACCAACGCAGATAGAGAGCCACACCTTGGGATAAATCCGTCCTCGGCGCAAAACCCACCTCCCGTCGGAGGCGTTCGATCTTCAGCGGCCCGCGGAAGCTGGTACGCGTCCGATCGTCCGCCGGTAGAATGCCGGAGCCGATAGTGATCTCCGCTTCGGGAACGAGATCCTTGATAACCCTGACCAACTCGCCGAGCGTATGGGCCCTTCCGGACGAAAGGTTATAGACCTTATGGTCCAGCTTCTTCGCCCGGCGGACGGCCAGCAGGCCCGCGGCGACATCGCCCGCGAAGGTAAAGTCCCGGGGATGGTCGCCGCCGTACGCCAGTTCCACCCGCCGCCCCTCCAGGGCGGCGCGGCACCAGAACTGGACGTGCACCGGGCCGGGGTGGGTGCGCTCCATCGGCCCATAGGGGGCCGAAACCCGCATCGAGATAAACTCCAGGCCGTACTTTTCGCCGTAGGCGATCCCCAGCGTCTCGGCCATCTGCTTAGTGGTGGCGTAGACGCCCCGCGGCGCGGGGGGGTCGTCCTCACTGAGGGGTTGCCGGTCGGGTCGCGGGCCGTACTGCGTGCCGGACCCGACGTAGATGAACCGCGGCACTTCCCTCCCGGCGGCCAGGGCGAGGAGCTGGGCCGTCCCCCCGACGTTGACGGCGTAGGCCCTACCCGGATCGGACCGGGCCGCCGGCTCGCCGTTGACCGCCGCGGCGTGGATCACGCACCGGATGTTAAACCGCTTAAGGTTATCTCCGAGGAGGCCGCCGTCCAGTATGTCGCCCCGCACGAAGCGAAACAGGGAGCGCCCCGCGCCGAGCAGAGTCAGCGCCGGGGGATAGGGCTCTTCGAGACTGTACCCGACGACTTCTTCCCCCGCCTCCACCAGCGCCCGCACGATGTGCGCGCCCAGAAATCCGCTGCTTCCCGTAACCAGGACGGCCATCCGCATGCCTCCTCCCGCTTACCGGGTCTCCCTTACGTGAACATGTAGCCCGGCTGGGCGGTCAGGCCCTCGAAGTAGTCGAGGACCTCCTGCAGTCCCACGACGTCGGCGTACTTCATGTCCATGTCGAACAAGCTGACCTTGTGCACCAGGTCCATGCGATCCCCCACGCATTCCACGGGGACGACGACCCGGAAGTTGTAGGAAAAGCCGTCGACGACGGTCGCCCGGACACAGCCGCTGGTCGTCAGGCCGGTGACGATGATGGTGTCGACCCCGAGGTAATGAAGCATCGCCGCCAGGTTTGTCCCGAAAAAGCCGCTGGCCTTGTTCTTGGTAATGATGACGTCGCCCTCCCGGGGAGCCAGCTCGGCGACGACCTCGTCGGCCTCGGGGGTGATGTCCTTCGCCCCGCCGACCTTCTCGCCCCAGATGCCCTTCTCCGCCGGGGTGGACCGCAGGCCGACCTTGCAGTAGAAGACCGGCACGCCCTTCTTGCGCGCGGCCTCAATGAGGGTCGCGTTGGCGTCGATGACCGCCTGGGTGTTGTCCCCGTGCCCCAGGGCGAAGCGCTTGCTGGCATAGAGGTTAATGATGTCGACGACGATAATCGCCGGCTTGCGGCCGAAACCGGTCCTTCGCCCATGGCCGCCGGTCTTGTAACCGCTCAGGTTCGTGCCTTCCAACAATTTATCCCAGTCCATTGCGCACACCTCTTGTGAATTTAGTCCAGCAGGTCCTCCTCATAGGGCGCCCTGCTCAATACGCGGTACCCGTCTCCGGTGATCAGGAAGGTATCCTCGATCCGTACCCCGCCGACCCCTTCCTTCCAGATGCCGGGCTCAAGGTTGATGATCATCCCTTCCTCAAGGACGGCATCAAGCTCAGGGAAGCGGGCGGTGATGTACGGCGGCTCCTGCCGGATGCCGATGCCGTGGCCGGTGTAGGGGTAGCCGCCGTAATACTTCTCCAGGCCGGCCTCCCGCACCACGCCCAGGCAGGCCTCCTCCAGGGCCGACGTCCTGGTCCCGGGCCTCATAATCGTCCGGGCCGCCTCGAGGGCCTTGTAAACCGTGCGGTAAATGAGCTTAACCTCCGGATCCGGGCGGCCGCCGGTCCAGACGGTGCGGGCGAACTCGGAGCGGAAGCCGTTGAACGAGCCGGGCCCGTCGATGACCACCAGTTCCCCGCCGCGGACCGGTTTGTCCGTGGCATAGCGCCGTACGGGAGCCGCGCGTTGGCCGGAGGTGCACCAGAGGTCGGTGGTGTTGCAGCCGCGGCGCAGCATCTCGTACTGCGCTTGAGCCGTGATCTCGACCTCGGTGTAACGGCCCCAGCTTTCTTTGGCCATCCGGATGGCCGTGTTCATTCCGGCCTCCACCAGGCTGACCGTGTGTTCGTAGGCCTTAATCTCCTCCGCGTTCTTCACCATCCGCATGCGGTTAAGCGCCGCGGTGGCGTCGGCGAAGCGCATCGACGGGAAGGCTTTGACGATATTGTTGTGGAGCGAGGTGCTCATCTTCGTGTCCAGGCCGACGACGGCCCCGCCGAGCTTGTACTCCTCGAAGACCTGCCCGAAGAGGGTCGGCCAGGGTTTCTGGTAAGGCGGGAGCACCCGGATATCGGCGTAGGCCCGGTCCTTCAGCACGGCCCCCGAGTCCCCCTCGGAGGCAAAGATCACGGGTTCCCTGTCCTTGATGAACAGCACGCCGTAAGAACCGGGGTAGACGCTGGTCCGGTGCCGCGGCCAGCCGGTAAGGTAGATGACGTTGTCCACGGCGTTGGTCAGAATGGCGTCCAGGCCCTCTTCGGCCATGATCCGCCGCGCCCGCTCCCGGCGCAGCCCCATCAGCTTCGCCCAGTCCACGAGCGGCCGTGATGGTTCCAACAGACCAAGAAACGAAGTCACGATTGCCCCTCCTCCTACCCGGCGACCTGAAGCAGTTTCGTCAACTCGCGTACGTCGGCGAGCTTGTCCAGGTCGTCGACCGCCTTGATCACGGCGGCCATCGCCGGCTCATCGAGCGCGAACCGCGCCACGTTGCGGAATTTCTCCTCCAGGCGCTCCTTGCTGAGCGGGTTCTGGGGCTCGCCGCTGCAGTAGTCGACACGGCTGGTCAGGACGCGCCCGTCCTTCAGGGTCACGTCCACGAAGGCCGTCTTGGCGGTCGGCGGCATCCGGTCCGCTTCGGGCTCGGGGACCATCCGGACCTTCCTGCCCAGCTCCAGGATCCTGGGGTCCCGGTACTTCTCCTCGCTGAACTGGTCCAGGCCGCAGGCGCGGTCGAAGACCGTCACCGCCAGGATGAACGGGACGCTGTTCTGCGCCTCGAAGTAGTTCGTCGGCGGGAAGTGGTGCAGGGCCTTGTTGCCGGCGACGCCGGTCGTGGTGCGGACGAGGATGCCTTCCACGTCTTCCGCGTTGACCGGCTCGCGCCGCAGGATGTCCAGGAGCGCGTCGATGGCCGAGTGGGCGCCGCCCTTCGTCGGGTAGCACTTGAGGCCGATCTCCAGGGTCTTCCAGTGCTTCCCGAGGTCCCTGGTGATCAGTTCCGGTTCATACACGTCCGAAATGATGTGGCCGATGTTGCCCCAGTTCCCGTCGAAGATCAGGTCGCCGCCGGTGATCCCCTCGGCCGCCATAAACGCCGCGGCGATGCCGTTCTCCGCCGCTCTCCCGATGAGCACGCGCTTGCTCATGGAAAGCCCGCCGGACCAGATGCCGCTCGGCTGGCTCCCGGCCAGGGAGAGTGCCTCCGCGGTTTGCTCCGCCGTCAGGCCGAGCATCTTCGCCGTCACGGCCGCCGCGCCGAAGGTGCCGATCGAACTGGTGGAGATCCAGCCCCGGGCGTAACCCTCCTTGCCCACGTGCGTCGCCTCGGCGATACGGATGCAGATCTCGTTCGCCGCCACCAGGGCGGTCAGGAGGGTCCGGCCGCCCGCGCCCAACCGCTCGGCCGCGGCGACGGCCGCCTGCACGAGGACAGTGTTGGGCTTGAACTTCGTGCGGTGGTGTGCGTCCTCCAGTTCGGCGACGTTGGCGAACGACCCGTTGGCGAAGGCCGCCTGCATGCAGTTGACCTTGTACGGGGTGCCCCAGACCACGGACTCGCCCGGCGTGGGGAACCGCTGCAGGTAACGGACGACCATTTCCCCCATCGGGGAAACGGCGCCGTAAAGCCCGTTGCCCAGGCCGTCCAGGAGGTGGCCCTTCTCCTTCTCAATGACTTCCGCGGGAATGTCTGCGTATTTCAGGCCGGCGATGAATTCCGCCAGCACGCGACAGCGGTTGACAGCTTCGCTCACCGTAATCCCTCCAGTTACGAAATGGCTCTCTTCCCCCTGTGCACGAACTACTGCAGCTTGCCGGCAAACTCCTTAACCTTGTGGTAGCACTCCATGCACTTGTCCCCCAGTTCCGGCCGGTAGGGGTCGACGCCGCGTACGTGGTACGGCCGCAGGTCCTCGATGTATTTCATGGCCGCCAGGATTTCCTTGACCTCGCCGTTGACCTCGCGGTTCAGCGCGGGCTTGTCGGAGTGAAGGAGGTCGAACCCTTCCTCGGTAACGCCGAGTTTGTGCAGAATGCCATTCAGCCAGTGGGTTCCCGCGAGCATGCAGTTTTCGATCACGGTCTCGTAATCCTCATGCACGTCCAGTTTCTTCAGCATTGTCTCTTCGATGCGTGCCGCTTTGGCAAAATGATCGCTGGGTTTCATTACTTAACTCCTCCTTGGTTTGGTCTTAAATCACAGCCGTGGGTCCAGGATCAGAAACCAACCATTCCTATGGCGCTGCCACCCCCCTTCCTGCTCGGATCGCAAAAAAAATCTCAGCCACACGACGATCCACCCCGCGTTTTGCGGGTTCCGCCTGTTCGCTGAGATCTACCTACTAAACACAGAAAGGGTTACGGCCCCCTGCCATAGGTAACAGCGCTATATGCACTTGTCAAATGTAGACTTTAACTCATGTGGCCCGGGTTCCAACCTGCTGCGTCAGCGTCTTGACCCGGGAGGCGCGGTAACGCTCGTAGGCCGCCTGCAGGGCCCTGATCACCGCCCCCTGGGAGAAGGCCTGGAACCTCTCTTGCACGGTCTCCGTCAAAGGCTCGATGCCCTGTTTCAGACAATACCCCACCGTCAGCTTACGGAGGAACTCCACGGAGACCTTCGAGTACAAAGAGAAATCGGCGTTAACGATCTCCTCGCTCTCCCAGTCAATTTCCAGCACGGCGGTGACCATGCGCACCGTTTCATAGGCCGTCGTCGCCCGGGGCAACTGGGCATTGCCCGACACCAGGATGGTTTTTCCCGTCCGGGTACCCACTCCGACCTCACCTCATCCCAATTTATAAACTTTTTCGACAACAGACGCCCGTTTTCCTGCAATTTGCCTCTCCACGCAGGTCAGCGCCATACCGCATGCTCCCATCGTCACAAGCCAGGCCAGGATTTGCCCCGGCCGCCGGCGGCTATCGTCGGCGACGCGACCGTGATTCCAGGAAACGCCAGAAAGCCTGCGCCGCCCGGTGCAAACCCCAGCGGCGGTTATAGGCGATGAAGACCTCGCGCTTCACATTGAAGTCCCGAACCGGGACGCGGACCAGGTTCCCCGCCGCCACCTCGTTCTCTACGGCCCAGGGGAAGACGAACGCGAGGCCCAACCCGTTCCGCACGGCCCCTTTTACCGCCTCGGTATTGTTGAGTTCTATGGCCACCTTCGGCTCTCCGGGGTGGCCCGGAAGAGACCGCAACCCCTTCTCAAAGAGCTGGCGTGTTAGGGAACCCTTCTCCCTCATTACCATAGGGTGCTCCAGGACCTCGGAAACGGCCACCGTCCCGCGGGCGGCAAGGGGGTGCCGGGGGGAGACCACCAGCAACAGCTCGTAGCTCAGGAAACTGACGATTTCAAGATCCTCGTGGGCGAAAAACGCCCCTAAAACGGCGATATCAATACGGTTCTCTAGAAGCTTGCGGATCGTCTCCCGCGAACTGGCGATCTGGAGTTCAATCTGAATATCCGGCCGTTTGCGGTTGAAATCGGCGATAATGCCGGGCATCAGGTAGCTCCCCGTCGTGCGGCCGCTTCCCACCAGGACCCGGCCGCATCCCCGCTGCCGCCGGTTGTCAATATAGTCACGGATCTGTCCTTCCAGGAGCAGCAGGTCCTTGCCCCGTTCGTAGGTATGGCGCCCCTCCGGGGTCAGTTCAAAGGCATGCCCCTTGCGGATCAGCAGTGTCGCGTCGAGTTCCTTTTCCAGTGACTGGACGCGGAAGCTGACAGTCGCCGGTGCCACGTGCAGCCGCTGCGCCGCCTCTTTGAAGCTGCCCTCGTCGACGACGGCGATGAACGCCCGCAGGTAATCAAGATTACGCACCCTTCTCACTCTCCCGGCTGCGTTGGCTATTCTCCGCAGCCGGGAGCATGTCCTCTTTGGAATATGTTCTAGTTATCCTGCTCCCGCACGTAGTTGAGCAGCCCGCCGGCCAGGAGAATCGCCCGTTCGCGCGGGCTCAGCTCGCACCGCGCCTCTATTTCCAGGCCTTTGGTGCGGTTGACCAGCACGACCGGCCCGTCCGAAGAAAGGGCCGAACGGCTGCCCTTCAGTTCCAGTTCGTCCCCCTCGCTGATCCGGGTGTAGTCTTCCGGGTCCGCCAGGGCCAGCGGCAGGATCCCGAAGTTGATCAGGTTGTTCCGGTGGATGCGGGCAAACGACTTGGCGATGACGCCCTTCAGCCCGCGGGACAGGGGGGCCATCACCGCATGCTCACGGCTGGAACCCTGGCCGTAGTTCTCGCCCGCCAGGACAAACCAGGGTCCGGGCTGCTGCTCCAGGCGCCGGTCGAATTCCGGGTCCACCCGGGAGAAGATGTACCTGGCCATCGCCGGGATGTTAGAGCGCAACGACAGCAGGTGGGCGCCGGCCGGCATAATGTCGTCGGTGCTGATGTTGTCCCCGAGCTTGATCATGACCCGACCGGAAAGGTCCTCCGGCAGCGGCGCGGTCGCCGGGAAGGGCTTGATGTTCGGCCCGCGCACAATTTCCACCGCCGACCCGTCTGCGGGCGGCAGCAGGATCATCGAGTCGTCCACCAGAACGGCCGCCGGCAGGTCAACGGCGGGGTACGGCCCGAGGTCCCGCGGGTCGGTCAGGACCCCGGTCAGCGCGGCGGCCGCCGCCACCTCCGGGCTGGCCAGGTAGACCTGGGCGTCGAGCGTGCCGGAACGCCCGCGGTAGTTGCGGTTCACCGTCCGCACCGAAACGGCGCCCGAGGCCGGAGCCTGGCCGATGCCGTTGCACGGGCCGCAGGCCACCTCGAGGATCCGCGCCCCGGCGTCGACGAGGGTCTCCAGGACTCCGGCGGCGATCATCTGTTTGAGGACCTGCCGGGACCCCGGCGCCACGACCAGGCTTACCGTCGGGGCGATCCTCCGGCCCTTCAAGATGGCCGCCACCGTCGCCATGTCCTTATACGAAGAGTTGGTACAGCTGCCGATGACCACCTGCTGCACCGGCGTCCCCGCCGCTTCGGCCACCGGGACGACATTGTCCGGGCTGTGGGGCTTAGCCACTAGGGGCACGAGTTCGTCGAGGTTGACGACGACGGTTTCATCGTAAACGGCTCCCGGGTCGGCCGCCAGCGGGATCCAGTCCGCCTCCCGCCCCTGGGCGGCCAGGAAGGCTCGGGTCTGCTCGTCGCTGGGGAATACCGAACTGGTCGCCCCGAGTTCGGCGCCCATGTTGGTGATCGTCGCCCGCTCCGGCACCGAGAGCGTGGCCACGCCGTCCCCGAAATACTCGAAAACCTTGCCCACGCCTCCCTTGACCCGCAGGCGGCGCAACACCTCCAGGATGACGTCCTTGGCCGCGACCCAGGGCCGGAGCCGGCCGACAAGCCGTACGCCGACCACCTTCGGTGCCTTGAGGTAATAAGGGGCGCCGGCTAAGGCCACCGCCACGTCCAGCCCCCCGGCGCCGATCCCCAGCATCCCCAGCCCCCCGGCGGTGGGGGTATGGCTGTCCGAACCCAGTACGACCTGCCCCGGCACGGCGAAGCGTTCAAGGTGAACCTGGTGGCAGATGCCGTTCCCGGGCCGCGAAAGGCGGATGCCGTACTTGGCGGCCACACTGGCCAGGAAGCGATGGTCATCGGCGTTCTCAAAGCCCGCCTGCAGGGTGTTGTGGTCAATATAGCTCACGGATAGCCCCGTCTTCACCCTGGGTACGCCGATGGCCTCGAATTGGAGATAGACCATCGTCCCGGTGGCGTCCTGGGTAAGGGTCTGGTCACAACGGATGCCGATCTCCTGTCCCGGGGCCAACTCCCCGCTGACGATGTGGGACGAAAGGATCTTTTGCGTTACGTTCTGTGCCAAGCCGGTCACCATCCCTTGCATTGTATACTGCTGCTTCACCAGTCTAGCTTCAAGGGGCGGTATCAAACCCCTGCCGGGTAAGGTTAACGTTTTTGTCGCAGGGGGGATCCGATTCAAAAAGCTTGAATCGGGAGGATACCCCCCGCCGGCTGTTGAATTCTGTGGAGAATCGGACCCTGTTGTCAGCGGGAAAGGAGTTCGCCTCTTGGAACCAAACAAGAACAACCACGAATCGCAGGAATATCTCATCGTCAGCCGCGCCAGGTTCCTGGAGCGCATCGGCACACTCGCCAACCAGGCGAACCTCGCCGCACTCAAGGCGGAAGCGGCCTCGCTCAACTCCGCTCTCAAGGGCCGGGACGCCGAACTGGTCGATCCCGTTGACGGCGAGGGGATGCCCCTGAAAATCGGGCCCCTGCTGGAGGAGATCCGGCAGATCCTTGACGCCTACACCTTCGAACGCGCCCGTTACTACGCCGAGCGGCTGCGGAAAGGGTTCACGGAGGTCAAGACCAGCGGCATCAACGACATCAACCTCCGCCGCTGGAAGGACTATGACGAAATCCTGACGGACAGCCTCTGGGTCATCGACCGCCGGGATACTTCGGGCGCCCACCTGGGCTGGTACTGGGGCAATTACATCCCCCAGATCCCCCACCAGCTCATACTGCGCTATACGAGGAAGGGGGAACTGGTCGTCGACCCCTTCGTGGGCAGCGGGACGACCCTTATTGAATGCCGGCGGCTGGGGCGGCACGGCCTGGGGGTGGAGATTAACCCGGACATGGTGGAGAAGGCGCGGGAACTTGTGGCGTCCGAGGAGAACCCGTACGGTATCGTGACCCGGCTTGACGCAGGAGACAGCCGCTCCTACGACTTCCGGGCCGCCGTCCGGGAGATGGGATTCGACGCCGTCGACCTGTACCTGATGCATCCCCCGTACCACGACATCATCCGGTTCGGCGATGACCCGCACGACCTGTCCAACGCCGCGACCACCGAGGAATTCCTCGGAATGTTCGGCGCGGTGCTGGACAACACCCTGCCCCTGCTGCGGCGGGGTCGTTACGTGGGGATCGTCATCGGAGACAAGTACCGCCGGGGGGAGTGGATCCCCCTGGGGTTTTACTGCATGCAGGAAGTGATGAAACGGGGGCTGTCCCTAAAAAGCATCGTGGTTAAGAACTTCGACCAGACCAAGGGCAAGCGGCAACAGCAGGAACTCTGGCGCTACCGCGCCCTGGCGGGCGGCTTCTACGTCTTTAAGCACGAGTACATATTTATCTTCCGCAAGGTTTAGGAGACCGCAGGGGGGTTCTCATCGCACGCTGCAGCGGGCTTCCCTCCGCATCGATCTGATGGCGATGTCGTGCTCACCCAGCATCTCAAAAATTGATGCATGGTTCTCCTTCAGTTCGTGCATGGCCCCGTCCAGCCGGACCTGACCCTCTTTCAATGCAGCGATGTCGATCTTCATACCGGCAACATCGGCCTTGAGCCCGGCCACGTCGGTTTTAAGCTGGGCCACGTCGGCCTTGAGCCCGGCGACGTCGGTTTTAAGCTGAGCCACGTCGGCCTTGAGCCCGGCGACGTCGGTTTTAAGCTGGGCCACGTCGGTCTTGAGCTCGGCCACGTCGGTTTTAAGCTGAGCCACGTCGGCCTTGAGCTCGGCCACGTCGGTCTTGAGCCCGGCAATGTCCGCTTTCATTTCCGCCATTTCATCCCGAATATCTCCGATATCGGCCCTCATCTCTTCCACGGCCGCATTTGTATTACCAACGACGCGGATCAGTTCGGTTACCATGTCATACATCTGCTCCAAGCGGTCTTCAGTCATTTTCTTACCCCCCATCCCCCTCATCATTCCGGCCGCCAACCTGCCGCATATGGCATAAGTTGCCTGTCACCACCTACACTATACCATTGGGGCCCGCCGGGTCAAGCCCGGCGGGCCCTGGTCGCCGCAGGACGCGCGGGCGGGAAGTTACGGAAGCTCCACCCGGTTGACCTCCCCGAGGTCGTCCAGGCGGTTCATCTTGACCATCAGGTCCGACACGGTGTAGAGGACGTCCTCGATGTAGAGGCAGCGCTTGATCTCGGTGTCCGGCGTCGGCGCGTAGTCCGGCCGCGGGTCGGTAAAATGCTGCACCTTGCCCTTGAGCTTGATGCCGTCGGTCCCGACGTGGAAGACGTAGGCGCCCTGCCAGCCGCGAATGGGCGGCGGCGGCCAGATCCGCGCCTCGGGCGCCATAATCCGGTACGGCGGGTACGTCGAGACCGGGATGGCCAGGAGGTGCTTCTCCCGGCTGAAGAGGAGCGTCTTATGGTCGCGCAGGGCCGGGGAATCCGCGTCGGCGCCTTCGATCACGTACTTCGCCGTTTCCTTCGGATGCGCCGGGTCGCGCACGTCGAAGAGGGCGATCTTGAGACCGGCCTCCCGCCCCTCCGCGATCTCTTTGCCGATCCCAAGCAAGTGGTTTTCGTCGTAGGGGTGCAGGTAGTTGGAGTACCCGGGAATCTTCAACTCACCCAGCGCCCTCGGATTGGCGGGGTCCTGCAGGTCGATGACGAAGAGCGGGTCCACCTGGCGGAAGGTCACCAGGTAGCATCGCTCGCCCATGAACCGCGCGGCGTAGATGCGCTCCCCGGCGGCCAGGCCCTCAAGGCGGCCCACGGTCCGCATGTCCTTATCCAGCACGTAGACGTTGTTGCGAGTCACCCAGGGCCCGGTGAAGCTGAACCCGTCCGAGGTGGTGGCGATCCGGAAGCAGCCCCGGTACTCGTCCATGGAGAACTGGTTCAGCACCCGGCCGGGCACCTCGCCCCGGCCGAGGTAGGTCACGGCAGCGCCGTCGACGCCCAGCTTGTGGATGACGGTCATGCCGCGCTGCCGCGCTATTTCCGGGGCCGCCTCTTCCTGCCACTTCCGGTAGGCCTCCCGGAGTTTAGCCTCCAGGGCGGCGGCGCCGGGGGCGTCAAGCCGGTTCAGGTACTCGTCCACCATCGTCTCCGCCCGGTCAAGCTTGGTCGCGATGCCGGCCCCGGACCGCCGCAGGGCGTCGACCTTCGCCCGCAGTTCCGGGGGCAGGACCGGCCGCAGTTCGTCGAAGAAGCGCTCGGCGTAGGGTACCAGGTCCGGCGGCTTCGGGGCGGTCAGGTAGATGTGGTCCGGGGAAGCGAAGACGTTCTGCGAAACGCCGGTGAGGAAGGTCTTTTCGGTGACGTCGCGGCTCTTGTCCCGGACGTTGACCGCCAGGACAACGGTATACTGGTAGGCGCGGTCCGGGACATCAAAGTAGTGGATGCGGCTGGGCGGCACGACCCGCTCCGCGCCGTCCACGTCAAGCCGGGGCAGAGCCGGCTTCTCCGCGCCGTCCATAGCCCGGAAGACGGGCTCGTTCAGGACGACGTAGGACCAATCGCCGATCAGGCGGGAGGTCACATACTGCCCGGGCGTGCGCACCGTCCGCTCCAACACCGGCCGGGCGCGGTCGGTGACGTCGTACACCAGGAGCAGGAACTCCCCGGTCTCGCTCTCCTGCCCGAAAACCGCGAGCCGGTCGTGCGCGATAAAGGCTTCACGCGGCATGCCCGGGAACTCGACGCGGGAAAGCACCCGGGCGCCTTCCGCCGGGTAGGCGGCAAGGATTACGATACGGTCGTGCGTCAGGACGTAGAGGTACTTCCCGTCGGTTTTCACGATGTCGGCCTCGTCCACTCCCGCCACCTGGACGTTCGTGGCCGAGTGGTCGGGCGCCGGCGCCTTTGCCGACGGCGCCGCCATGTCCTGCCCGGCCGCCCCCACAGCCCCGCCTGCCGCGTCCATGGCGCGCAGCGGGCCATAAAAGGAATAGAGCCCGTCCAGCCTTTCGGCCAGGGCCGTCTGCTCCCGCAGGTAACCGGCCAATTCATCATACGAGGCGAACGTGGAGGGTTCGGCGGCAGCCGGCTCCGGGGAGCGTTGGGCCACCGACGCCCGGGGCCAAAGGAGTAGACATGTGATCATCAACGCCGCCAGGATCCCCAAACCGGTCACGCCCAGGAGAAAACGCCTGTGCATGGCACACCCACCCCTTGCCGGGAATTTCATGACTTGAAATCCCGGCCGGCGCTCGTTTGTGACAGTGGATCATGTTGCTGCCCGGTCCTCGTCGCCCGGGCACATCGTCACAAAGACCCGGGCCAGTTCCGGGTCGTAGAGAGTTCCGGCGCCTTTCTCGATCTCCCGGCAGGCTTCTTCGGGCGTGCGCTTAATCCCGTAAGGGCGCTCGGTAACCATGGCGTCAAAGGAGTCGACGATGCGCACAATGCGTGCCTCGATGGGGATCTCTTCGCCTTTGAGGCCTTCGGGGTAGCCGCTCCCGTCGTAGTTCTCATGGTGATACTTGATGACCGGTACGAGATCGTGCAGGAAAGGTATCGGTTCAACGAGTTCGCTGCCCCAGACGGGGTGGTGCCTCATAATCGCCCACTCTTCCCCGCTCAGGGGGCCCTGTTTGTTAAGTACGGTGCGGTCGATCTCCACCTTGCCGATGTCGTGCAGGTAGGCTCCGTAAGCCAACTGCCGCACCGCGGGCTCCGCCACGCCCACCTCTTTGCCGAGCCGCGCCGCGTAATCGGCCACGCGCTCGGAATGGCCGAAGGTGTAGTGGTCCTTCGCATTAATGACCATCACCAGGGTGCGGATGGAGTTCAGGGCGTCCCGTTCGTCCTGGCTCAGACATTCGTAGAGCGTATCGAGCACCGAACTGTAGACCTCGACCCGGTTTTTGGACGCGAACTTGGCCCGGTACAAAGCGTGGTCGGCATGGCTGGTAAGCTCGTTCAGGTCGTGCGCGTGAACGGGATAAGTGGCGACGCCGAAGGACATGGTGATCCTGCCGAACGGTTGTGTGCCCGAGCCGAAGAAGGAGTTGGACTCCACCGCGCGCCGGAGTTCCTCGGCCAGCCGGCACCCGTCCCCGTCTGTCTGTCCCGACAGGATGACCCCGAACTCCTCGCCGCCGTACCGGGCGGCAACGCCCCGGTCTCCTACCGTATCGGCGAAGATCTTCCCGATCCGGGCCAGCGCCTCGTCGCCCTTCTGGTACCCGTAAGAATCGTTATAAAGCTTAAAGTAATCAATGTCGCCGAGAATCAGTGTCAGGGGGCCTTGACCCATGGCGGCCTTCTCGAAGGCGTCGTGCAGCCGTACCCGGAAGCCGCGGTGGTTATACAGCCCCGTAAGGTCGTCCCGGTCGGCCATTTCCTCAAGCCGCGCGGCGTACGCCGCTTCGGCGTCGGTGATCCCGCCGAAGGCCCAGCCGAGGGAAAGTGTGAGAAGAACGAGCAGTATATCGGGCAACAAAACATCGGGGTTGTCGGGGGAAAGGCTCCAACCGATGATAAGGGCTCCGGCAACCACTCCGGTCAGGACAGCCAGGACGCGCCCCCGTAAAACGGCGGCCACGAAGACCGGCATGGCCATCATGAACTTGAGAGAGGTGTGAGGTCCGCCGGTCAGCGATATAACAGTTATTGCAAAAAAGAACGGGATGCCGATGTATACCAAGTCCCATGGATTAACCAAACTTTCAGGACGCCGAAACACCAGATCCTCTTTTTCGGCGAGATACATAATCAACGCCAAGAGAGTAAAGGACAGTAAAGCACCGAAAAAGGCTCGCCAGTCAAGAAAGCCTTCCATGCTAAAATCGGCGTATGAAATAAAGGCAATGAGTTGAATGAGAAATAGCGCGGCGAGAACGAGTCCCAGAGCTTCACGGACCATTTGATTTCTTTCGGCATCGATCCGGCGCAAGCGCAATCCCCCGTACCTGATTACATGATCCAAAGTTTAAGTGAGGTGGCTTCGCGCCACCTCGGTATGCCTAGTACTTTGCGAGTTTGTTCGGAACCTCGGGCTGATAATGAGCCCACGCACAGGCCGAGGCCGCGCTCACCTGGGCCACCAGGACCAGCGCCGCAGTTAGCCCGGTGAGAATCAGGTACTTGATCCGCCGCACACGTTCACCCCCTTGTAAACTGATTTCGCTGAGGGCTGCTGTGCCCCCTAAACGCCCTTTTCAGACCGGCGTCCCCCCAGAATACGGTCGGCCGCATGCATCACGGCATGCCCCGCGGATGTCAGGATGAAGGACTGCCACAAAAGGCCGAAGCCGGCGGCCGCCGCCAGTTCCTTTCCGGACGGCCCGGCGGCGGCCAGAAGAGCGGCCTGGGCGGCGGCCACGGCCAGCACCGCCACAATGGCCAGCATCTTCAGCCGGCGGCGGTGGACCGCGGTGCGGATCGGTTTCGCCGGGCTGTCGACCGGGGCGAGAATCAGTACCGCAAGGA
>JASEER010000034.1 GCA_030019475.1 Thermoanaerobacterales bacterium
TACCATCTGGCACACGAGATCATCGCCGCTCGTTACCCGCCCTCGGAGTTCAATGTTTACGCCTTTCATTTTTCTGACGGTGACAACCTGTCCTCGGACAACGAAGCCTGCATTGAAGCCGTCCGGCGCTTGCTTCCGGCGGTAAGCCTGATCGGTTACGGAGAAATCGAAGGTCCGTACTATTACACCAGCACCCTGCGCACGGCCTTCAAGCGCATCCAGGACCCGCGTTTCCTGACCGTTGTGATCCGCGAAAAGGGGGACGTTTACAGGGCGCTGAAGGCCTTTTTCCAGCCGCGGGACTGAGCGGATAAGGCGTTTTGCACCAGGCGATTTCGCCCCTCGATTGAGGGGCTTTTTTATATTTATTATGCCAGGCGGGGGTTATGGTCAAATTGGTATCGGCGGTAAAGTTGAATTCGGCGAACTCGTTTGGTATTATGTGTTTATCATATACAGTATAACGGTATACAAAGTGCACGCCCACGGTACTTCTCGGTGGCAGGCACGTTTTCCGCAGAAAGGAGAGGACTTCGCAATGTACCGTTTCCGCCGGCCCGTGGAGGCCCGGATCATCGACAACCCGAACACCGAAGAACTGCGGGGTATGGCCCGGCATGAGGAGCGGACCACGGTTTACGGGAGCGCCAGCTACGTGTCCCGCGTCCGCAGCCGCAGCGCCAAGTTCACGTATATCGTGGAGGGTGTGGTGCCGCTGGGCGTAGACCAGCGGGGCATCGCCCCCGAGAAAGCGCTGGCCCTTGTCGATAAAGTCTACGCGTACCTGCGCGACAAGGAAGTCATCCGGCTTGACCGGCGGATGGGGCTGCACCCGGATTTCAGCCTACACTGCCGGCTTTTTATTACCCGGCCTTACGCCCGTATCCCCTACCAGTGGCATAACATGCTCTTCCCCCCGGCCGATCCGGAAGGGGAGCCCGACCTGGTGAGCGTTTACGTTCCGGAGTGGCCGGAGAGGATCATTTTCTGTCACCCCACGGAGCGCGTAACGTACATTCTGGGCACCGATTACTTCGGGGAGTGCAAGAAATCCTTCCTGCGCATGGCGATGTTCGTGGCCAAAGAGCGGGGCGGGTTGGGCTTCCACGCGGGCGCGAAGCTGCTACGGGTCTTTGGTACTGACGGAAAGCTCAGGGAGACGGGGTTTATCCTCTTCGGGCTTAGCGGTACGGGGAAGACCACGCTGACGATGCACGACCATGACCTGGCTGCGCCGGAGGGGGTCGCCATCCGGCAGGACGACGTGGTGATGATGAACCCGCAGGGCTACTGCTACGGAACGGAAAACGGGTTCTATATCAAAACCGAGGGTCTCGACCCTTCGCAGGCGGTGCTCTATGACGCTGCCATCAAGCCCCACGCCGTCTTCGAAAACGTTATGGTGCGCGGGGACGGCACGGTCGATTTCGATGACGCGACCCTGACCTCCAACGGGCGGGGGGTCATCCTGCGCCGGGACGTCCGCAGCACGGACGATCGTATCGACCTTGACAAGGCCCACCGCATCGTATTCATCACCCGCCGCAACGACGTAGTGCCGGTGGTGGCGCGCCTTACCGCGGAGCAGGCCGCAGCCTACTTTATGCTCGGCGAGTCCATCGAGACCTCGGCCGGAGATCCGACGAAGGCAGGGCAACCGAAGCGGCAGGTAGGCACCAATCCCTTCATCATCGGCCCGGAGTCCATTGAGGGGAACCGTCTCCTGGAGATCCTGCGGGCGAACCCGGACATCGAATGCTACCTGTTGAATACGGGCAGTATCGGGGCCCGGGACGGCAGCCCGGGGACGAAGATCACGATCAAGGTTTCGACGACGATCATGAAGCAGATCGCCGCCGGCGGTATCCGGTGGCGGCGGGATCCTGACTGGGGCTACGAGGTCCCGGCCGAGGTGCCGGGGATCGATATCAAGCCCTACGACCCCGTGCTCCACTACACCCCCGATGAGTACCGGGAACGGGTGGAGCGGCTGCGGGATGAACGGCGCCGCTGGCTGGCGAAATACCCCGATCTCCTGCCGGAGATCGTATACGCCGTGGAACCGCCGCGGGAAATGCGGAGGGCCGCGGCCGGCCGATAGGCCCGTTGCCCCTACGAACTCTTCTTGAGACGGGCCTTCGCGGCAATCTCCGAGAGGTGTGGGCTGTCGGCGGCGGCACTGCAATGGCCCAGCAGGACGCCGCCCTCTTCGACCGCCAGACGCGCGGCTTGAACGTCGCCCTCGACCCGGCCGGCCGGGCCGATGTGCAGCCGGTTGGTCACGATAGCCTTGCCTTTAAGGGTGCCGGCCACGGTCAGGTTGGCGGCCTCGACCGTGGCGGTCACCTTTCCGCCTTCCCCGATGATAACATCCCCCTCGATGGTGATTTTACCCTCCAACTCACCGTCCACCCGCAGGCATCCCTTGCCGTCCAACTCTCCCTTGATGTGCACGTCTTTGGTGATCAGCGTAAGGCCGTCGGTTTGTCCGCCCTTCCTGCTCTTAAACATTCGGATCAACTCTCCTTAGGGCGTCTTTTTTAGATAGCGCGTCGGGTCAACCGGGCTGCCGCCGGAGAAAACCATAAAATGAAGGTGGGGTCCGGTACTTCGCCCCGAACTGCCGACCCGGCCGATAACCTGCCCGCGTTCGACCCTTTGCCCGGGCTCCACGAGGGCCGTCGAGAGGTGGCAGTACCGGGATTGCAGGCCATAGCCGTGGTTGATGGCGACCGTGCGGCCGTAGCCGGGAAGATACCCCGCCGAGGTCACCACGCCGCTTCCGGCGGCACGGATTGCGGCCCCGTAGTTGCCGGCGATGTCCAGGCCGTCATGAAATTCGCTGCGGCGCCCGAAGGGCGAACGGCGGGTGCCAAAGCCGGAGGAGATTTCACCGCCTAGCGGCCACCCTGAAGGGACGGCGGCCAGATAGGCCAGACGTTTCTTAAGGTCATCTTTGAGAGCGGCAAGATCGGCCTCTTCGGCGTCAAGCCGGTCGTCAAGGGATTCGAAGCGATGCCTGATCTCAGCCAGCGCGGGTTGGCCGTCGCCGGCCGCTAGAGGCGGACGGCTTCCGGAAAGGCCGCGTGACACCTGGGAGCCGCCGTCTTTCGGCGGGGGCAGGCCGACCATCCGCCGTACCTCGGCCTCCAGGCGGTCTATTTCCCTGAGCTTCTGGTCGGTTTCAGATGCCTTTTCACGCAGGCGGGCGATCTCCCCGGCCTGTTCCCGGTTTGCAGCCTCAAGATGGCGCAGGCTCTGGACGCGGCCGCTGAGGGCCTGTCCGTACCAGGCCAGGCAGACGGTGGCGGCCACCAGCCCCAGGAGGCCCAGGGCGGCTCCCCACAGGAACCGCACAGGCACGGCCAACTGGCGGACTTGCCGTCCGCCTTCCGGGATCACGATGACCGTTAGTTTCTCCCTGCCTCGCCGTTTTCGCCGTCCCACCACAGCATCCATCCTAAACAATCTCTGCCGTTCTGATTCTTCGACAGGCGGGGCGGGTTATCCTGCAGGGTGCCATATTATGACATCAATTGGTCTAAAACCGCTTTCATCGTTTACCGCTGCAGAGACGGGCGCTTTCCGGGAAGCGGCGGAGGATGAGCATCAGCCCCGGGCCCAGGACGGCCCCGGCTCCCAGGAGCCCGAAGGCCAGGCCCCAGCCCTGTGTGCCGGGGAAGCTTTCCAGAATGAAGCCGAACGCAGCGGGGGAGAGGGTCGCGGCGCCGTACCCGAGGAATGTCTGCCAGGCCATCACGTGCCCCAGTTTTTCACTGGGGACCAGCTCAGTCAGGCTGGTGGAGAAGATGGGAGAGTCGGCGGCGACGGTGAGGCTGTAAACCACTCCGATGACGGCGATCAACCAGAAGGGGGCGGAGAGCAGCCACCCGAAGACGAAGGAACAGGCCGCGCTGGCGGTGAGGATAACGGCGGCCGTCAGCGACCGTCCGAGGCGGTCGGAGAGCCAGCCGGCGATGATGGTCGAAGTGGCGCTCAGTACCACCGAGAGAGAGGCCAGCAGGGCGCCGCGGGCCGCCGCGCCGGCCGTTTCGCCTCCGGCCGCGGCGACCATGAAAGGCGCCAGCCAGGAGCGCAGGCCGTAAAGTTCCCACATGTGGGCTATATAGGCCCCGATTACGAGAATGACAGGCAGCCGGGCACGGAATGAGAACTGTTCCCGGACGCGGTCCTCCGCCCGGGCCGGGCGCGGCGGCACAGCTGTTATCCCCTCGGGCATGGGGCTACGGATCAGCCATAGGCCGGCAACAAGGGCCAGGCCGCTGACAACGGAGACGGCGAGGTAGGCGCTTTGCCAGGGCACCAGGGCTGCCAGGGCCCCGGTAACGGCGAAGGAAAAGGCCGTGCCGAAAAGGTAGGACGATACATAGAGCCCCACGGCCCGGCCCTTCATCGAGGGCACCATCGAGGCCAGGCGCAGCCCCGGCATGTAGACGCCGCCGAGGCCTGCCCCGGCGAGCGCGCGCAGGATGGTCCCGGTAAGGGGATCGTGGGCCATTGCGGCGAACGCCAGGTGACCGGCGGTACAGACAGCTGCGCCCCCGGCGATAATCCACCGGGCGTCGTAGCGGTCGGTCAGGGGCAGAGCGATGATGGCGGCCAGGATGTATCCGGCCTGAAAGGCGGCGATGACCACACCGGCCTGCCCCGGGCCCATCCCCCAGTCGCGCTGGACCAGAGTGAGTACCGCGGGTAGACTGAACCCGGGGAGCAGGCTCAGGAAGAGGGTTGTGCTCAGGAGAAAAACCAGAAAAGACGCAGAACGGTGATGAGACACGGCACGCCTCCCGGGCATTTCCTCTTCCGTTTCGACAATCCGCAGCCCATTCCTGCCCGCGGGGCCGGTCGTGCCCCTGCCCTCATGCATATATTGGAAGCCGGATACCTTTGGACGTGTGATGGGCTGGATCAGGGAAGTCCATTGACCTAAGCTGATCCCGCCAGCAAGTCTCGTCAATGGATGTCAAATAATCCAGGCGTTAACAGTTAGGCCAGGTTTAGCGGGAATTGAGTACACCCGGGGTATGCGCGCCGGAGTTTATCTCCGGCCTTTTTATAAACAAGTTCCGGCGGGCATTCTCGATTCGCGCCCCGGGGGCACGGTCCTGCCTCCTGCCTGCCGCGCATATAGATTGGCAGTAGGGGGTGCGACCATGATGGAGATGCAGCGCCTGGAGCCGGCCATTGCGCAGATTATGGACGCCGCCTTGCGGCTCGGCCTGGACTTTTTCCCGATGCGCTTTGAAATCTGCCCGGCGGACGTCATCTATACCTTCGGCGCCTACGGCATGCCCACGCGCTTTGCACATTGGTCCTTCGGGAAGGCCTTTCACCGCATCAAGATGGAGTACGACTACAACCTGAGCCGCATTTACGAAATGGTCATTAACACCGACCCGTGTTACGCCTTTCTCCTTGAGGGGAACACCCTCGTTCAGAACAAGCTGGTTATTGCGCACGTCCTGGGCCACAGCGATTTCTTCAAGAACAATGCCTACTTTGCGTTCACGCGACGGGACATGCTGGAGACTATGGCCGCTGCCGCGGCGAGGATCGCGTCCTACGAAGCGCGGTACGGCAGGGAGCGCGTTGAACCCTTTCTTGATGCCGCGCTGGCGATCCAGGAGCATGTCAACCCGCGGCGGATGGTCCGGGAGCCGCCCCCGCCCGAACCGGAGAAGGTTTGTCTTCGCGGTCGGGAAACGCCCTACGACGACCTATGGAACCTGGACCGGCCCCGTGGCGGGAGCGCGAGCGAAGGGGAAGGCCTTGCTCCCGCCTTTAACCGGTTTCCCGTGCAGCCGGAAAAGGACATCCTGGGCTTCATCATGCAACACGCCAGGGACCTCGCGGAGTGGCAGCGGGACATCCTCGGGGTGGTGCGTGATGAGTCGCTTTACTTCTGGCCCCAGCTGGAGACTAAAATCCTCAACGAGGGCTGGGCCACGTACTGGCACCTGCGCATCATGCGCGAGATCGACCTCCCCGAGGGCGAAGCGCTGGAGTTCGCCCGGATGCACGCCGGCCTGATACAGGGTTCGCGCTTCCACATCAATCCCTACCCGCTGGGCCTGCGCCTGCTGGAGCACATCGAGCGCCGTTACGGCCGCGAGGCACTCTTTGAAGTGCGGGCGACGGAGAACGACGTTTCGCTGATCCGCAACCACCTGACAAAGGAGATCGTGGATGATTTAGACCTGTATGTCTACCGCAAAGTGGGCCGCGAATGGCGGGTGGTCGAGAAGACCTGGGAGACGGTGCGGGAGACACTGCTGGAGCACCTGGCCAACGGGGGACACCCCTACATCGTTGTCGAGGACGGGGACTTCAACCACCGCGGTGAGCTCTACCTGCGCCATTCCTACGAGGGAGTGGAACTTGACGTTCCCTACCTGGAAAAGACGCTGCCCCATGCCCACCGGCTCTGGTGCCGGCCGGTGCACCTGGAAACCGTACTGGACGGGAAGAGGGTTGTGTTCTCCTATCACGGCGAACGGGTAGGCAAGAGATTCCTGTAAAAGGCTGGCCGAAGGGCTTGAACGCGGGGCACGGGTTGTATATACTTGAGGGAAAAGAATTTTGGTTTGTTGGGTAAGAGAAGGGGCTGTTCTAAGTGACACTCACGCGCCGCCGCACTGAATTCCTGGCCAAGATCCTGACCCTGTTCCGGGAAATAGGGGAACCGGTACACTACACCATAGTGGCCGATGCCCTCGGCGTGAGCAAGTGGACCGCCTATGACATGCTCAAGGTGCTGGAGAAAGACGGGTTTCTGGAGAGCGCCT
Organism: Thermoanaerobacterales bacterium; assembly: GCA_030019475.1. NCBI lineage: Bacteria > Bacillati > Bacillota > Clostridia > Thermoanaerobacterales > Thermoanaerobacterales bacterium. The sequence continues at coordinate 6,807 of JASEER010000034.1, forward strand.
ATGCCGTAAACAGGGAGGATCGCCTCCCCGGGCGGTCGATGGTCGTCTTCCGGCCCACGGCGCGCGCCTGGCGCTGGCGGGAAGGCGAGGGTGCGGCGAACGGGGGGAACGGCGACTGGTCGGTCGTCCGCCGGAGGCTGCTGCAGTTTCTGGACCAGGTGAAGACCAGCGGTGCGCGGAAAGTAATCGAGGAGTTGCTGGAGGTGATGCCGGCCGTTGAGTGGCCTTTGGCCTTTGGCGCCTATACGATCGTTCTCCTTACCGTGTACCTGGAGTACCTTGGGAGCCGCGGTCTGGCCACGGTGCAGAACGTCCTGCATGCCGCGGCCAGACCGGAAATCGCCCTGGGCCTTTTCGCCGGCACGGCTGTCGGGTCCGCCATCAAGGGAATGAAGGACGGTTTGCACAAGAGGGTGGAGGCCCAGGTCCGGCGGTTTCTGCAGTCCATCGGAGAATACGACGCCCGCGAGGGGAGACTGCTGGTCGGCTTCCTGCGCCAGGCCCTGGAACGGGGTAGGTAAAATTTTTTTGGATATTTTTTGGGTATATTGGGGATCTTGGGGGAAAGGGTCGGCCAGTGCGGCCCAAGGAAGGAGGAAATCATAGTGTCCTGGCAGTCGAGTTTGCTGAACAACCGGATTTCGGCCGAGGTGGTGGAACAGGCGCTCTCCTATGCCGGCAAGGATCCCGAGAACAACATCCCGCGCTTATTCAGCCTGGCCCGCGCCTTCGCCGTCCACGGGGAGCACAGGGAGCAGATCGACCGGGCGGCCGTGGTCTACCGGGAGGACCCGGTCCTCAGAGGCTACATCAACAACCTGGCGGCGAAAACGCACCCCAACCTGAAGAAGCGCCTGGTATTCAACTGGTTCGTGCGGAACATGTTCGCCGGCATTCCCCGGCAGCGCAAGCTTTCGGAGGAACTGGGGTTTAATATCCCCAACCTGATCCTGGTCGACCCCACCAGCGCCTGCAACCTGGCCTGCGAGGGCTGCTGGGCGGGCAAGTATTCCCGGAAGAACTCGATCGCGCCGGAACGGTTGGACCATCTCTTCAGCGAGGCCAAGGAACTAGGTATCTACTGGATCGTCCTGTCGGGCGGGGAGCCCCTGGTCTACCCGCACCTCTTCGACCTGATGGCCAAACATGATGACATGGCCTTCATGGCCTACACCAACGGGACGCTGATCAATGAGCGCGTCGCCGACCGGATCATCGAGGTCGGCAACTTCAGCCCGGCCATCAGCCTGGAGGGCTGGCGTGACCGGACGGACGCCCGCCGCGGGGCCGGGACCTTCGATAGGGTCATGCGGGCCATGGACCTCCTGCGCGAGAGGGGCGCGATCTTCGGCGTCTCGATCACCATCACGCGCCTTAACGTGGAGGAGGTCACGAGTGACGCCTTCATCGATTTCCTGATCGAGAAGGGCGTGACCTACGGCTGGACCTTCCACTACATCCCCATCGGCCGCAACCCGAACGTGGACCTTATGGTGACGCCGGAGCAGCGCGCCTACCTTGCGGAGCGCATCCCCTACATGCGGACGCACAAGCCCATCCTGATCGCCGACTTCTGGAATGACGGGGAACTAACGGGGGGCTGCATCGCCGGCGGGCGCCGTTACTTCCACATCAACGCCGCCGGGGAGGTCGAGCCCTGCGCCTTCGCCCATTTCGCACTGGACAACATCAACGAGAAGAGCCTGAAGGAGGTCCTGGATTCGCCCCTCTTCCGCGCCTACCGGAAGCGGCAGCCCTTCCATGAGAACCTGCTGCGGCCCTGCCCGATCATCGACCGCCCGGACGCCCTGCGGGCGATCGTGGCCGAGTCCGGCGCCCGTCCGACCCACGAAGGGGCGGAGAATGTCCTTCAGGGGACGGTGGCCGCGCACCTGGACCGCCGGGCGGCGGAGTGGGGCGCCGTGGCCGACGGGATCTGGGCGAAGCGGCACGGCGCCTGCCAGGCGACGCCCGCCGGACGGCGCTGACGGCGCCCCTCACGTGGGCCGACCGGGGCTACCGCCTGGGCCGGTTGGTGCTCTCCTTGTTGTTTCGTGCGACGGGGGGCCTGATCGTCAGGGGTGCGGCACGCATCCCGCCCGACGGGCCGTTGATCATCGTTGCCAACCACGCCAGCGTTGTGGATGGGCTCATCCTGGTCGCGGCCTGTCCCCGGCGCATGGTTTCGCTCTCCGCAGCCTATCTTTTTACTCGGCCGGGTGTCGGAGCGCTGCTCCGCTGGTTCGGGGCGATCCCCGTCGAAGGGGGGACGGGGGCGACGGCCGGGATGAAAAGGGCGCTGAGTCACCTGGGAGCCGGCGGGGCGCTGATGGTCTTCCCTGAGGGAGGGGTGGGCCGGCAACCCCGCCCCTTCGCGCCGGGATGGGCCTACCTCGCTCTAAAGGCCGGGGCGGCCGTGCTTCCGGTCGGCATCCGCGGCAGCGGACGCCTGCTTCCTCCGGGGGAATGGCGCCCGCACCGCGCCAGGGTGGAGGTTTGCATCGGCGAACCTCTCAGGTTGTCAAGCATGGCGCGGCCGCCACGGACAGCAATGGCGGCTTTGAATATAATGATGGAGGAGCGGGTGCGTGACCTGTGCGCCGGCAGGCACGGGCCTTCTCCGACTGGACGGTGAAACGGCTGAGATGACAAGACCATGGGTGGGACTGGCCCTGGGAAGCGGTGGCGCCCGGGGATACGCTCACCTGGGAGTTCTGAAGGTTCTTGACGAGGCCGGCGTCCCTGTCAGTATCCTGGCGGGGAGCAGTATGGGCGCCGTCGTAGGTGCGGCCTACGCCGCGGGGTACGGTGTGGCCGAAATGGAAAGGATGGCGCGGAACACGCGCTGGGGGGAACTCCTCCGCCTGGCCGATGTCGCGTTTCCCCGCCGCGGCCTGATTCTCGGCCAACGCCTGGAAGAATACTTCGCCGACCTGCTCGGGGGAAGGACGTTTGCCGAGCTGGAGAAACCGCTCGCGGTAATCGCCTGCGACCTGGCCTGCGGAGACGAGGTTCGGCTGCGCTCGGGGCCGGTGGCCACTGCCCTCCGGGCCAGTACGGCGATACCTGGTATTTTTGCGCCGGTATTCCTGGAAGGCCGTGTTCTGGTCGACGGGTGTGTGGTTAGTCCGGTGCCGTTTTTGGCGGCGCTGGAGATGGGGGCCTCAGTCGTCATTGCCGTGGATGTAGGGGCGGGAAAGAACAGCTCGAGCCTGGCCTGGCGAGCGGGTGTGATGTGCTGCGGTTTGATTTTTCGGGACGCCCGGGACCGTCCGCCGGAGGCGCGGCCGCCGGGTTACCTGAGTATTTTGGGACGTTCGTTGCTGCTGTGCCGGCAGAGGGACGGCCGCCGGGCGGTCCCTCCCCGCAGTGCGGCGGCGGTGTTCTTCATTAAGCCCGGAGTGGAAGGGATACGGTGGTATGAATTCCAGAGGGTCGACGAATGCGTGGCCGCCGGTGAAGAGGCGGGGCGCCGGGTGCTGAGGCAGCTTCAGATGCTGATCGATCGGATAAGCGTGTAGGGAGACAAGCAACGTATGGACTACCGCTGGTGGACGCTGGTGGCCGTGGTCAACGCCCTCGCCTTCGACCTCCTGGACATCACAATCCTCAATGTGGCCATCCCGCACCTGATGGCGGAGTTCGGTGTCGGTATCGGGGACGTTCAGTGGGTGGTCACGACCTACCTCGTCGCCATGGGGGTGGTGATCCCGGCTACCGCCTATCTCGCCGACAATTTCGGGACGAAGAGGATTTTCCTGGCCGGCGTTATCCTGTTCACCCTACCGCCGCCGCTTGCGGTTTGCTCAGCGTCGCCGGTGCATTGGTCCTGCTGGTCACGTATGCCGTCAAAGTCGGACATCAGGCGGACAGCGGGGGGATCAGTTTCATGTACACGGCTAAATATTCTGCAGGAAAGGGCGCTCCGGGGTGGAAATAGTGAGTCCTGGAGGGATTGCCTTTATGAGCCAGGAAGTTGTGATTACGGCGCTGGCCAGGGTGCCGGCTTTTGCCGGGCTGGACGAGACGGTTTTGCAGAGCCTGGCCCGGGCCGGCGGCGTGGTGCAGTTGCCGCCCCGATCCGCCCTTTTTCATGCGGAGGAAAGGGTGGGCCGGGTTTACGTCGTCTTGGCCGGCCAGGTAGGGTTGTTCCGCCGAAGCGGCGACGATGGGCCGGTGGCGGTGGCGGACGCGGGGAGCGTGCTTGGGGCGCGGGCCTTCCTGGACCGTGATTACTGGCCGGCCGGCGGCACGACGCTGTCGCCCGTCATTCTGTTCGCCTTTGACGCGAATCTGCTCGAACAGCTCGACAGCCGGTACGGCCCTCTGGGGATGCTTGTGCGTCAGCGCCTGCGGCGAGCCGACGTCTTAGAAGGATTTAGGGACCGTCAGGCCATGAATCCCACGGCCGCTTTGCCCGAGGAGCTGTACATCAAGCAACACCTCTGCCCGTGCTGCGCCGCCACGGTCCGCTCCTGCGCGGTGCGCTCCCGCCACCTGCGCGTTACCCGGACCGACCCTGACTTCTACCACCATTACGAGGGTCCTAATCCTCTGTTCTACGAGGCGATTGTCTGTGAGGCCTGCGGGTATGCCTTCGATGAAACGGATCACGAACCGCTGAACCCCGCGGCCAGGGCGCTGGCGCGGAAACTCGGCGCCGGTGTACCGCGCGGCGGCTTCGGAGGACCGCGGACGCTGGAGGACGCCGTCAGGGCTTACCGCTTGGTCATGGAATACCAGGAAGCCGTCGCCGCCCGGCCATCCATGCGCGCCAGGACGTGTCTCAAGCTCGCCTGGCTGTACCGTTACGCGGGGGACGAGCCCGCGGAGCGTGAAGCCCTGCGGGCGGCCCTGGGCCATTACCTGGCGGCCTTCGAGCGGGAGCCGACGACCGACGCGAAGCAAGAGATCCGCCTGCTGTACTTGATCGGTGAACTCCACCGCCGCCTGGGGAAGCGGGCGGAGGCCGTGCAGTGGTTCGGCCGGGTGATCGGACACCCGAAGAAGGACGCAAATCCGCAAATCGTCCGCATGGCCCGGGACCAGTGGCAGGAAATCCGCTACCAGTCACGTGGCGGTGAGGAGACCATGCCGGTCCGGGAGCAAGGGTGAGTCCCGGCCGGAAACCATTCGCGTAACGACTTTAGGTTTCGGATGAGGCGCCTTGAATGCCCTTTGGTTTGTTCACCTGTCGTCGGCGACGCCGGTTTACGCGTCTTTGGCGCCGGAACTGCGGGAGGTACTGGTGCGAGAGCTCGGTCTAGACGAACGAAAAGGACACGTCTTTATCCAACGCGCCGGTCCAGGCCTTTCATCCTTCGCGGGACCCGCATTCTATCTTCGCCCGGATCCTGATGTATCCTGGAAGGACAGGTGAAAAGAAGCAACGGCTGTTGAAGCGCCTCGCGGAGATTCTGCACGGACATACCGGTGTAGCCGTGGAGGATATTAGCCTGTGCATCCAGGAGATCCCGCGGGAGGACTGGTTTGGCGGGTTATAGAGGTACCGGGGGAACCGTTGAATGATGGTCGTCACCGGCGAGGTGGATACGGACAACTGAGGCATCGGCGGAGAGCCGGTGACCCGGCGCCGGAGGAACGCACTGCAAGGGGAGCCTTTTCCTGAGAGAACGATAAACACTTGCTTACAGATTTCAAGGCTTTCGAGGACAGGTTCCGCCCCTGCGTGGTAAACACTAGGGGCGGAGGTGTTTTTGGTGCGCCCGATCTGGAAAGGGGCCCTGTCTTTCGGGCTGGTCTACATTCCCGTCAAGCTGTATCCGGCAACCGAGAAAAAGGAGGTCCGTTTCCACTACCTCCACCGGGAATGCCATACGCCTGTCCAGTACCGCCGCTGGTGTCCGGTTTGTGACACAGAGGTTCCGCTGTCTGACATCGTCCGCGGCTACGAGTACGAAAAGGGCCGCTACGTGGTCATCGAGGAGCAAGAGCTGGCCGCGGCGCCGGCGGACGGGGGGCGAAGCGTATCGCTGCTTGATTTCGTGGACCTCGCGGAAATCGACCCGGTATATTATGAAAAGTCCTACTACCTGGTGCCGGCCGAGGGCGGGCAGAAGGCCTATGAACTCCTGCGCGAGGCCATGGCCGAAACCGGGAAGGTGGCCGTGGCGCGGGTCGCCATCCGGACGCGGGAAAGCCTGGCGGTCGTCCGGGTTAAAAACCGTGCGCTGGTGATGAGTACCATGCTGTACCCCGACGAGGTGCGTAACCCCCAACTCCTGCCGGAACTGGACTATCAGGTGCAGCTGCACGACAACGAGCGGAAGATGGCCCAAAGCCTGGTGGAAAGCCTGGCCGCACCCTTCGATCCCGCCCGCTACCCCGACCGGCGCCGGGAAGCGCTGCTGGAGATCATCCGCGCTAAGGTCGCGGGGGAGGCCGTGGTCACTCCGCGGCCGGCGGAGACGGCACGCGTGGTCGATCTGGTGGAGGCTCTCAAGGAGAGCATCGCCCGCGCCAAGGAAGAGCGCAAGCAGGCCGCGGCGCCCAAGGCGCGTAAGGCGCCGGCCCGGAAGCGGAAGGAGGCCGGGGCGTGACCCTGCCGCTTTTGAGGCCGATGCTGGCCGTGGCGGCCGCACCCTTTTCCGGGAGAGAGTGGCTTTTTGAAGTGAAGTGGGACGGGTACCGCTGCCTGTCCTACCTGGAGAGCGACGCCACCGTTCTCCGTTCCCGCAACCTGCTGGACCTGACCCCGCGCTTTCCGGAACTCGGCCGGCTTCATAAACAGGTCCGTCGGCTGCCGGCCATCCTGGACGGGGAGATCATTGTTCCCGTCAACGGGCGGCCCAGCTTCGCCGCCCTCCAGCAGCGCGGACGTGCCGGGGATCCCGCCCGCATCGCCCGCGCCGCGGCAGAGATACCGGCGCTTTTCGTGGCCTTCGACGCCCTTTACCTGGACGGGCGGGATATTACGCGGGAACCCATCGAGGAGCGCAAGGAGTGGCTGGTGGAAGCCGTCGCCGCCGGCCCGGACATTATGGTGCCCGATTTTGTGACCGGCGAGGGAGAGGCCTTTTTCGAGGCCAGCGCCGGGGCGAACCTGGAGGGAATCGTGGGCAAGAGGCTCGGGAGCCCCTATCTGCCCGGGCGGCGGTCGCCCCACTGGCGAAAGATCCGTGCCGTGCGAAACGCCGACCTGGTGATCTGCGGTTGGGAGCCCGGCCAGGGGGCGCGGCGCCTGGGCGCCCTGGTCCTGGGCGCCTACCAACGGGGCCGCCTGGTCTTTCAGGGCAAGGTGGGAACCGGCTTTTCCGCCGCCGAAGAGGCGGCCCTGTTGGAAGCGCTGCACGGGATCGAGGTGCCGGAGGCGACGGTGGATGCGCCGCGGGGCCACCTGCGCCGTCCACGGTGGGTGGCGCCGGTCCTGGTCTGCACGGTCCACTACACGACCCTGACCGGCGACGGCCTCTTGCGGCATCCGAGCTTTAAGGGGTTACGCTGGGACAAGCGCCCGGAGGAATGCGGTCCGGTCGATGAACAGTAACTGCACCCCACCGCCCCCGGCCGATGCCGGAGCAGGATGATCATAACCCGGTTGAAAGGAAACGGGGTGCCCCGAGGACGCGCGAGCCGTAGTCCCTTCCGTCCGCTGGCCACCCCGTTCTCGTCAGCCTGCTATTCCGCCTGGAGCCTTTCGCCGGTGGCCTCCAGAGCCTTTCCCGCCGCGTCGCGCGCGCGCTCCGTGGCGCGCACCGTGGTTTGCGCCGCTTTGCGGGCCGCTTCCATGGTCCGGTCGACGACCTGTTCTCCGGTGGCCGTGGCCCGTTCGGCGGTCTCGGCGGTGGCGTCGGTCGCCTCCTCAAGAGCCTCCTCGCCCCGTTCCACCAGCTTGCGCACCATCTGGCCGCCGATCTTGCCGGCTTCGCGGACGGTCAGTTCGTCCCCCCCGGCGGCGAGGTCGTCGTCAAGGCCCAGTTCGCGCGCGGTTTTCCATTTCAACTGCTCGCGGGCGTTATCTTTTTCAGCCATCGCTTATCACCTCGTTCTTAGAATGAACGAGGGTCGAGAGGTCTATGCCATGGGACGGGAACGCAGTTTTTGCCTGCGCCGATTCCCACCGGGCGGCGGGGGCAGAATAAGGGAAACTCGCCGGAGGAGGGCCGGGTGATGCCACGGGTATTGGTGGATGAAGTCGAATTGGAACTGACAAACTTGGAGAAAATCTACTGGCCGGCCGACGGCTACACCAAGGGCGATCTCCTTTCGTACTACCGGGAAGTGGGCCCGGCGGCGGTCAACTATCTGGCCGGGCGCCCGGCGGTGATGAACCGTTTCCCCGATGGCATATCGGGTGAGAACTTCTACCAGAAAGACTGCCCGCCGCACGCGCCCGAATGGGTCAGAACGGCGGCCGTGGAGCACGAGGAAAAAACGGTCCGTTACGTGGTGCACGGCGACCTGGCAACCCTCTTATGGGTGGCCAATCTGGGGGCCATCGAGATGCACGCCTGGCTCTCCCGGGTGCCCGACCTGATGCGGCCCGATATCGCGGTCATCGACCTTGATCCGGCGGAAGGCGCAACCTTCGCCCAGGTGATCGAGGTGGCGAAGCTGGCGCGCGTCGCCCTGGGCGAGTTCGGCCTGGATGGTTTCCCCAAGACTTCCGGCGCCACCGGCCTTCACCTGTTCGTTCCCGTGGAGCCCCGCCACAGCTTTACCGAAGTGACGCGGGCGATGAAGGTGGTGGCGGAACTCATCGTGCAGGCCTGTCCCTTCGCCACCGTTGAGCGTCTGGTGGAGCGCCGCCGGGGCAAAGTGTATGTGGATTACCTGCAGAACACCTTCGGCAAGAGCATGGCCTTCCCCTACAGTGTCAGGCCCCGTCCGGGGGCGCCGGTGTCGGCCCCTCTTTCCTGGGATGAACTCGAGGAGCCGGACTGGCGTCCCGGCGACCTAAACATCCGCACCATACCGGAACGGCTGGCGAAAAAGGGTGACCTGTACGAAGGCTTCTTCGCCCGCCGCGGCACCTTGGAAGACATCTTGGCGCTGGCTTAGGGAGGAATTTTAATGCTCCCAGGCAGGAATTGACAGCACGGTCCCGAAAAAGCAGCAGGAAAAAGGGTTCCCGGGAGAGGGAGAGTGAGCGGTTCTGGACGATCGGATGTACTGGCTGGCCTGGGCCGTGCTGTTTCCGGCCGGCGGGCGGCGCCTGCTGGAGGCCATGGAGCGGTTCGGATCGCCGCGGCGGGCGTGGGAAGCTCCGGCCGCGGCTTTCGACTTCTGGACGCCGGGTCCGCGCGGCGATCCACGGGAAATCCTCAAGCATCGTGCTACGGTCGATCCCGTGCGGGAGGCGGGGCGTCTGGCGGAGCTGGAAGTAAAAATGGTGACCTGGGACGACGCCGATTACCCCGCCCGCCTGCGGGAAATCTATGACCCGCCGGCCGTATTCTTTTACCGGGGAACGCTTGGGCAGGACGACGATGTGACCGTGGCCGTCGTGGGGTCCCGCCGCTGCACGCATTACGGGCGGATGGTGGCCGAGGAACTGGGCGCCGGCCTGGCAAGGGCCGGGCTGACGGTGGTCAGCGGGATGGCCCGCGGGATCGATACCGCCGCGCACCGGGGGGCCCTCGAAGCCGGGGGCCGCACGGTGGCCGTTCTGGGCACGGGTTTAGACATATGTTACCCGCGGGAAAATAGTAAGCTGATGCGGGAGATAGCCGCCTCCGGGGCGGTCGTCAGCGAGTTCCCGCTGGGATCGCCCCCTGAGCCCTGGCACTTCCCGGTGCGCAACCGGATCATCTCGGGCCTGTCCCGCGGGGTGGTTGTCGTGGAGGCGGCGGCGCGCAGCGGGGCGCTGATCACGGCCGAGCTGGCGCTGGAGCAGGGGCGGGACGTCATGGCGGTGCCCGGGAACGTTACGAGCCTGAGCAGCCAGGGGGCGAACCGGCTCATTAAGCAGGGCGCGCGGCTGGCCGAGGGCGTGGAGGACATCCTCGATGAGCTGGGCCTGGCATCCCTCTTCGCCGGCGACGCGGGGTCGAAGGCGGTCCCAAGCCTGACACCGCTGGAACAGGCCCTGCTGCGGCGATTGAAAGAGGAAGGCGGGCCGGTGGGCGAGGACACCCTGCTGGGCGAATGCGGGGCGGCAACGCCCGAGGCCAAGGCCGCCCTGACCTTCCTGGAGCTAAAGGGACTTGTGCGACGCCTGCCCGGACGGTTATACTGTTCACTATCCCGGTAGGGATGTTTACCGCCGGGGGCACGACCCCCAGGACGATATTGCGGTTCAAGTAAAGAGGTGGATTGATTGGCTGAAAAGACGCTGGTCATCGTTGAGTCTCCGGCCAAGGCCAAGACCTTGAGCAAGTTCTTGGGCAAGAAATACCGGGTCCTGGCCTCCATGGGACACGTGCGTGACCTGCCGCGCAGCCAGTTCGGTGTCGACGTGGAAAAGGGCTTCGAACCCAAGTATATTACCATTCGCGGCAAGGGGGAAACGATCTCCGAGCTTCGCGCGGCCAGCAAGAAGGCTGCCGGGGTGCTTCTGGCTTCGGACCCGGACCGCGAGGGGGAGGCCATCGCCTGGCACCTGGCGCATCTCCTGAAACTGGACGAAGACGCCCCCTGCCGGGTGGAGTTCAACGAGATCACGCGCCAGGCGGTCCTGGATGCGCTGAAAAGTCCCCGGCGCATCGACGACCGGCGGGTCGACGCCCAGCAGGCGCGGCGCATCCTTGACCGGCTGGTGGGCTACAACCTGAGCCCGCTGCTCTGGCGCAAGGTACGCAAGGGCCTCTCCGCCGGGCGGGTGCAATCGGTCGCCGTCTACCTGATCGTGGAACGGGAAAAGGAAATCGAGGCCTTTGTCCCCGAGGAGTACTGGACCCTTACCCTGTCCCTCTCCAAGGCCGGGGCGGGCAAGGTCGAGGCCCGGCTGGTAAAACGCGCGGGGGAGAAGATCACCGTCGGCACGCGGGAGGAGATGGACCGGGTCCTCGCCGAGCTGGACGGCGCACAGTACACCGTGAAGGACGTTATACGCCGGGAAAAGGCCAAGCATCCCCTGCCCCCCTTCACGACCAGCACCCTGCAGCAGGAGGCCTCGCGGCGGCTGAACTTCTCGACCCGCCGCACCATGCTGGTTGCGCAGCAACTTTATGAAGGCCTGGACCTCGGTAAGGAGGGCGCGACCGGCCTGGTGACGTATATCCGCACCGATTCCGCGCGGGTCGCGGCGACGGCGCAGGACGAGGCGGCCCGGTTCATCAAGGAGTATTACGGCCCGGAGTACCTGCCGCAGGAAAGGCGGGTTTACGGGGCCAAGGGCAAGGTCCAGGACGCCCACGAGGCCATCCGGCCGACATCCGTCGCCCGGCGTCCCGCGATGGTGCGCCCGTACCTGACCCCCGACCAATTCAAGCTCTACGACCTCATCTGGTCGCGCTTTGTCGCCAGCCAAATGGCTCCGGCGATCATTGACACGACGCGGGTCGACATCGCCGCCGGTGAGTATACCTTCCGCGCCACCGGGGCGATTATCAAGTTCCCCGGCTTCACGAAGGTTTACGCGGCGGACCAGGATGAAGATGAGGAAGGGCGTGTCTTGCCGCCGCTGGAACAGGGGGATGTCCTGAAACTCCTCCGCCGCACGCCCAAGCAGCATTTCACCCAGCCTCCGCCGCGCTACACGGAGGCCACCCTTGTCAAGACACTGGAGGAGAAGGGGATCGGACGCCCGAGCACCTACGCCCCGGTGGTGGAGACCATCCAGAAGCGCGGCTACGTGGTCAAGAAGGGTAAGAACCTCTACCCCACCGAGCTGGGCCGCAAGGTGCTGGATTTGCTCAAGGAGTATTTTCCGGATGTGATCAATGTCGAGTTTACGGCCGAGATGGAGGATAACCTGGACCGCATCGCGGAGGGGGAGTTGCCCTGGCGGCAGGTGCTGGACGACTTCTACCGGAGTTTCAGGGAAGAGGTCAGCCGGGCGGAGGACGAAATCGGGCGGATTTCCTTCCAGGAGGAGCAACCCGAAGTTACGGACGAAATCTGCGAGTTCTGCGGCCGGAATATGGTCATCAAGACCGGGCGCTACGGCCGTTTCCTCGCCTGCCCCGGGTTCCCGGAATGCAGAAACGCCCGGCCTCTCCTGGAGGAGACCGGCCATAACTGTCCCAAGTGCGGCGGGAAGATCGTTATACGCCACACGCGCCGGGGCAGGGTTTTTTACGGTTGCGCGGCATATCCGGCCTGTGACTTCGTGACCTGGGACCCGCCGGTCCAGGAGAAATGCCCGGAGTGCGGCACCTTCCTGGTTAAGAAGCAAGGCAAGCGGGGAACGGCCTACCACTGCGCCAACCCGGTCTGCAGCCACCGGGAGAAGCGCTCCGAGGTGCACTAGACAGTGGCGGAACGCCCGGTAATCATCGTTGGAGCCGGCCTGGCCGGTTCCGAGGCGGCCTGGCAGGCGGTCCGGCGGGGAGCCCCGGTGACCTTGTATGAAATGCGGCCGCGGAAGATGACTCCCGCCCATCGCACCCCGGACTTTGCCGAACTGGTCTGCTCCAACTCCCTGCGTGCGGCGGCACTGACCAACGCCGTCGGGCTCCTGAAGGAGGAGATGCGGCGCCTGGATTCCCTCATCATGCGCGCCGCCGACGCCACCAGTGTTCCGGCCGGCGGGGCTTTGGCCGTCGACCGCGATCTTTTCGCGCAGCATGTCACCGCCGCCCTGGAGAACGAACCCCTGGTCAACATCATCCGGGAGGAAGTCTTGCGGGTGCCCCCGGACGGGCCCGCGGTCGTGGCCACGGGGCCGTTGACGGCGGGGGATCTGGCGGAGGACATCCGCCGCCTGACCGGCACCGACAACTTCTACTTCTATGATGCCGTGGCCCCGATTGTGACCCTCGAATCGGTGGACATGACCCGGGCCTTCTGGTCGTCCCGTTACGGGAAAGGGGAACCGTCCTACCTTAACTGCCCTATGGACGAGCAGGAGTATGACCGTTTCTGGCGGGCCCTGGTCGGCGCCGAGCGGGTTCCGCTCAAGGAATTCGAACGGGAGGTCCACTTCGAGGGGTGCATGCCCATCGAAGTGCTGGCCGCGCGGGGGCGGGAAACGCTCCTTTTCGGCCCTTTGAAGCCCGTGGGCCTGACCGACCCGCGGACCGGCAGGCGGCCCTTCGCCGTGGTGCAGCTCCGCCAGGACAACCGGGATGGCACCCTTTTCAACCTGGTCGGCTTCCAGACCAACCTGCGCTGGGGCGAGCAGAAGAGGGTGTTCTCCTTGATCCCGGGCCTGGAAAACGCCGAGTTCGTGCGCTACGGGGTTATGCACCGCAACACCTACTTGAACGCGCCCCTGGTTCTGGAACCGACCCTGGCCTGCAAGAAACGGCCCGACCTCTTCTTCGCCGGCCAGATCACGGGCGTGGAGGGTTATGTCGAGTCCGCTGCCGCGGGCCTGGTCGCCGGGATCAACGCCGCCCGTATCGCCCGGGGGCTGGCGCCGCTTGTTTTCCCCAGGGAGACCGCACACGGGGCGCTGATCAACTACACCGTCACCGCCGATCCCCGCTGGTTTGCGCCGATGAACGTGACCTTCGGCCTCTTCCCGCCGCTTGAACGGCGGGTGCGCGACAAAAAGGCGCGCTGCGAGGCCTACGCCGCGCGGGCCCTGGACCGGCTTGAGGCGTGGCGCGCCGAGGTGGGTGACCTGTAACGTGTATCACCTGATAGACGCCTTCATCTATTATTTGCGCGTCGAGCGCAACGCTTCACCGCGTACCCTCAGGGCCTATGAACGCGATCTTTTCACCGGCCTGGATTATTTTGCGCGGGCGCTCGGGAAGGTTGACAACAGGGTGGCCCCGCAGGATATCGATCACCGGCTCTTTCGCCAGTACCTTGGCCACCTGGCGCGCTCCCGGCTGGCGAAGTCGAGCATCGCCCGGAAAGTGGCGGCGTGGCGGTCCTTCTTCCGCTACCTCTGCCGGGATGACGTGCTGGTGAGCAATCCGCTGGCGCGCGTGGCGGCGCCCAAACAGCCCCGGCGGTTGCCCCGGGTGCTCCGCCCGGAGGAGGTGAAGGCCCTCATCGAGGTGCCGGGGGACGGTCCCCTGAACCTGCGCGACCGGGCACTGCTGGAAACCCTGTACGGGGCGGGAGTTCGCGTCGGGGAACTGGTCGGATTAAACCTGCCAGACCTGGACCTGGAGGCCGCCTTTCTCCGCGTCCGGGGCAAGGGCGACAAGGACCGGTTGGCCCCTATAGGGAGCGCGGCGGTAAACGCCATCCGCGCATACCTGCACCTGGGCCGGCCCAGGCTGGCCGCCGCCGGGGAAACGGCCGAGAGCGAGGCACCCCAGGCGCCCCTCTTTCTTAACCGGAACGGCGGGCGGCTGAGCGACCGGGGGGTGCGGAAGGTCCTTGACCGCCACATTGAACGGGTGGCCCAGGACCGGCAGGTCAGCCCCCACACCCTGCGCCACTGTTTTGCCACCCACCTGCTGGAGAACGGGGCGGACCTGAGGGTGGTGCAGGAACTCCTTGGGCATGCGCGGCTGTCCACCACGCAGGTGTACACGCGCGTCACGGCTGAAAGGCTGAAGGAAGTCTACCACCGGGCCCACCCGCGGGGGTAAGGCTGCCCTCTAGCGCACCAGGACTGCCCGAAGAGAGTGGTTGAGTGCTGGGCGACGCGGAGCACCGGAAAGCGGAAGGGAAAGCCCCCTGCCTCTTAGACACTGGGTCAGTCATACAGTTATACTAAGAGAAGGTGATCAATCTTGGACATCCACGGCACGACGGTTATAGCTGTGAAGAAGAACGGCCGCGTCGCCCTGGCCGGCGACGGCCAGGTGGGCCTGGGCCAGCAAATGATCATCAAGAGCAAGGCGAAGAAAATCCGCCGCCTGTACCAGGACCGCATCCTGGCGGGGTTCGCGGGCGGTGTGGCCGATGCCTTTGCCCTTTTCGAGCGCTTCGAAACCAAGCTGGAGGAAACCCGCGGCAATCTCCCCCGGGCGGCGGTGCAACTGGCCAAGGAGTGGCGCACGGACAAGTACCTCCGCCGGCTGGAAGCGATGCTGCTGGTCGCGGATAACGAAAACGTACTGCTGGTTTCGGGGAACGGCGAGGTTATCGAGCCCGACGACGGCATTGCGGCCATCGGTTCGGGCGGAGGGTTCGCCCTGGCCGCGGCGCGGGCCCTGGCGCGGCATACTGATCTGGACGCCGCCGAGATCGCCCGGCGCGCCCTGGAAATGGCGGCCGAGATCTGCGTCTTTACGAACAATCACATCTCCGTTGAGGAACTGTAAGAGGTTTCGCGGGGGCCGGGGGTTTCTGTGAGGGGCGAGACCTCTGACCCCCGAGGTTTCTAATACAGGGGGGAGCAGAATTGGAACTTGCGCCGCGGCAAATCGTCGCCGAACTGGACCGCTACATCGTGGGCCAGGAAAAAGCCAAGCGGGCGGTGGCCGTCGCCCTCCGCAACCGCTACCGCCGCGCCCGCCTTCCCGAGGAACTGCGGGATGAGGTCGTGCCGAAGAACATCCTCATGATCGGGCCGACCGGCGTGGGCAAGACCGAAATCGCCCGCCGCCTGGCGCGGCTGGTTAAGGCCCCCTTCGTGAAGGTGGAAGCCACCAAGTTCACGGAGGTCGGCTACGTGGGCCGGGACGTCGAGGGCATGGTCCGGGACCTGGTGGAGACATCCATCCGTATGGTGCGCGCCGAGAAGCTGCAGGAGGTCGAGGAGCGGGCGATGCGGCTGGCCGAGGAGCGGATCATTGAGATCATGGCCCCCGGTCCGCGGGCCGAGACCGGCGTCCGCAACCCGCTGGAGATGCTTTTCGGGGGCGGGCGGACGGGCGGGACCGACGACGCCCAAAACCGCGAGTATACAAGGCGGCTGCAGTTCGAACGCGAGACCCTGCGCCAGAAGCTGGCCCGCGGCGAGCTGGAGCAGGAGTATATCGAAATCGAGGTCGAGGACACCGGCCCCTCCATGCTCGAGATTTTCTCCGGCCAGGGCGGGGAGGAGATGGGTATCAACCTCCAGGATATGCTGGGGCAGTTCCTGCCGCGCCGGCGTAAGCGGCGCCGGGTCACCGTGGCCGAGGCGCGGAAGATCTTAACCCAGCAGGAGGCCCAGAAGCTGATTGATACCGACGAGGTCAATGCGGAGGGGATCCGGCGCGCCGAGGAGGAAGGGATCATCTTCCTGGACGAGCTGGACAAAATCGCCGGGCGCGAAGCGGCGGGGACCGGCCCCGACGTCTCCCGCGGCGGGGTGCAGCGCGACATCCTGCCTATCGTCGAGGGTTCCACGGTCATTACCAAGTACGGGCCGGTCAAGACCGACCACATGCTTTTCATTGCCGCCGGCGCCTTCCACGTCTCCAAGCCTTCGGACCTGATTCCGGAACTGCAGGGCCGCTTCCCGATCAGGGTGGAATTGACCCCTCTCGGCGAGGAAGAGTTCCTCAAAATCCTGGTCGAACCGCAAAATGCACTAATCAGGCAGTATAAGGAGCTATTGGCCACGGAGGGCCTTAAGGTGGAATTTTCAAAAGATTCACTTGTCGAAATTGCGAAAACCGCGTATACTGTAAACGAACAAACGGAGAATATCGGCGCGCGGCGGCTGCATACGGTTCTGGAGAAGCTCCTGGAGGACCTTTCCTTCGAAGCCCCGGAACTTGCCGGACAGGTGGTGACGATCGACGAGCACTATGTCCGTTCCCGACTCGCGGAAATCGTGCGCCACGAAGATTTAAGCCGCTATATTTTATAGCGGCCGCCTTTGTGAAAGAGGGGATGCACGGTGGGCACGCTGCTGGAGAAATCCCGGGCGATCAACCGGCTTCTGCAAAAATCGGCCGGCTACCCCGTGAACTTCGATGAAGTGGCCAAGGTGCTCGGAGAAAACCTGGAATCCAACGTTTACATCGCCGACAGCGCCGGCCGGATCCTGGGAGTCCGGTTTATGCCCGAGTTTGCCTGCCGGACCACCGAGGAAATAGTGAACAAGGCTACTTTTCCGAAGGAGTATAACGACTGGCTTTTGCAGATTGACATGACTTATGCTAATTTTTGCCAGCCCACCAACGCCTGCGTGTTTAATACCGAACAGCAGTGCCATTACCGCGGCAAGGTGACCACCGTGGTGCCCATCGTGGGTGCCGGCAAGCGCCTGGGGACCCTGGTACTGGCCAGGTTCGAACGGGAATTCACCGAGGAAGACCTTGTCCTGGCCGAGAACGGGGCGACGGTGGTCGGCATGGAGATGCTCCGCAGCCAGGTGGAACAGATGGAGGAAGAGGCCCGTAAGCGGGCGGCCGTGCAAATAGCCCTCGGCACCCTGTCGTACTCCGAGCTGGATGCCGTACGGCATATCTTCGAACAGCTGAACGGGGACGAGGGGCTTCTGGTGGCATCCAAGATCGCCGACCGGGTCGGAATCACCCGTTCGGTTATCGTCAACGCCCTGCGCAAGTTTGAAAGCGCAGGGGTCATCGAGTCCAAATCACTGGGTATGAAAGGCACCTACATCCGGGTGCGGAACGACTACCTTTTGAAAGAACTCGCCCGCCTTGGCGGGAAGTAAAGGGTGTCCAGGCTTCGCAGGGTTACTCAAGCGAGAGCTGATGTGATCCCCTAAAGTCCTGTCGATTTTTACGGCGGGTACTTGTAGTTTGTGCCATTTCCGTGGTAGAATACTACCCGGTGTTATCACCATCACACACGTCGCCGGATCCCGGCCGGGGTGCCCTTAGGGGCCCGGACGGGGAGTGAAGGCGGCGGAGGCTTAAAACCATGCGGAAGGAGGTGGACAAGTGGCTATCGTTTCAATGAAGCAACTGCTTGAAGCCGGGGTGCATTTTGGCCACCAGACGCGGCGGTGGAATCCCACAATGGCCCCTTATATTTTCACG
>JASEER010000035.1 GCA_030019475.1 Thermoanaerobacterales bacterium
GGAGGCCCGGCGCCCCTTCCCCCTTGGGCAGGTAAGGCCCGATAACCTTTCCCGAGATGTCGTGCGGGGGTGTCAATGCGGAACCCTCGGGTCCGTTTTTCCACACCATCAGGTGGCGATAGCTGATTCCCGGGTAGAAGCGCCGGTCTGCCGTATCAAGCCGGGACGCCACGGCGGCGATCAACTCCCGCGCCTCCCGGGTACTAATCTCGCCCGCGCTGTAGTCGACCATGGTCTTGGCCTCAAACGGCTCTTCATCCGAGAGCGAGACGAGGTTACAGCGGAAGGCAATATCCATCGGACCGAGGTCGATGCCCATGCTCACAGCCTCCAGCGGTGAGCGGCCGGTGTAGTAGCGCCGGGGATCAAAACCCATCACCGCCAGGTTGGCTACGTCACTCCCGGGTGGAAGGCCTTGTGGCACGGTTCGGACCATTCCCAGCAGGCTGGAGGCCACCCGGTCCATGTGCGGCGTCCGGGCGTACGCCAGGGGCGTTCGTCCGCCGAGTTCGGGACGCGGCCGGTCGGCCATGCCGTCGCCCAGGACAACTATGAATTTCACCCTTTTTCAGCCCTCCATAAGTAAAGTGGGGAAGATTTCGCCATCTTCCCGGAGGAAACCTGCCGCCGAACAGGCCTGTCCCCTTATGGCCAAAGAGAAATGTGGCGGTGAGCCACACTTCTCTCGTACCGATCAGGTCCTTATAGCGTCCGTCTAGGCGTCGCTGTCCAGGGGGCCAAGACCGAAAAGGAACAGGACGACGATCAGGAGTACAATAATCCACAGGCTGCCACCGAGCAGGCCGCGTTCCTCAGCCATCAGAATACCTCCCGTCACTTTGGTTTCGGTGGCATTATATGGTTTGAGGCATCGTTTTGCTACCGTCTTGTTATGACTCCCCTTCCCGTTTTCCGAAAAAGCCCTTCCCCCGAACGTTACTTCCCCGCGGGACCTCCCCAAGAACGCCCCGTTCCCGGCGTATCAGGATGATGGTCACGGTAACCAGTATTCCAAGGATTGCCAAGCCTACAAGGCGCGGCTGAATAAAGGCCACGATGACGGGCCAGTTATGGCCGAAAAACATGCCGATAAGAAGGTAGAGTGTCCCCCAGACCAGGCCGAAAATGGAATTGTAGAGCATAAAGAGGCCCCATTGGAGGTGGGCGACCCCGGCCAGGTACGGCGTAAGGTTCCCGAGGCCGGGGAGAAAGCGGCCGAGCAAGACAAAAGCGCCCGCCGAACGGGCCGGCAGCCGTTCCGGGACCAGCTTTTCCGGGTTCAGCCGTATCCACCGTCCAAGACGGCGCACGGCGGGGAGGCCTATGTTCTTACCCATTATGTAGGCGGCCGATGAACCCATGGTGTAGCCGGCGAAGGCAGCGCCGAGGGCGGCGTGGAAACCGAGAACCCCCTGGTTGACTAGAAAGCCCGCCAGGATGATCATCACCCCGCCGGGGAAAAAAGGCACCCCCAGGGCTTCCAGGAGCATTCCGACCGCGATCCCGCCCAGCCCCAGTGTCGTCAAATAGTCCAGGATCAACTCCAACCCAGATCACTCCCGCCCTTAGGATGCCCCCGGGAGCGGGAGAAAGACCGCTCAAAAACTAGCAGAATTACAGTACGCGGGCCACTCCGCTATATATTAGCCCGCGTTCCCCGTCGATGGTCACGGTCTCCCCGTCAGGGAGGATAGAAGTCGCCGCTTCCACCCCGACAATCACCGGCATTCCGAACTGCAGCCCTACAATGGCGGCGTGTGACGTCAGGCCGCCCTCTTCGGTTACTACGGCCGCCGCCCGCTGGATTGCCGGCACGAAGTCGCGGTCGGTGGCGGAGGCCACCAGGATATCCCCCGGGCGGATCTTCTCTTCAGCTTCGCGGGCGGAGTGTACAATCCGCACCGTGCCGGTCACGGCCTTGGCGCCGACGCCCGTCCCCCGCGCCAGGACGTTACCCACCGTATGCACCTTGAGGAGGTTTGTGGTCCCGTGCACCCCCACAGGAACACCGGCGGTAATCACCACCAGATCCCCTCCTTTGATCAGCCCCGCCTTCAGAGCAGCCTGAATTGAGCCGGCGATCATCCCGTCCGTATCCTGGATGCGCTCCACCAGCACAGCCTGCGCACCCCAAACCAGGGCCAGCTGTCGCAGCACCTGTTGGTCCGGGGTGGCGGCCACGATGGGGCAGGGTGGGCGGTAACGGGCCACCATCCGCGCCGTATACCCGGTCTGGGTGGCGGTAATGATCGCTGCCGCCCCCAGGTCCGCCGCCGTAGTGCAAGTGGCGTAGCTGATGGCTTCGGTGACCGTGCGCTGCAGGGTCTCTTTGCGCTTGGCCAGGAGAGCGGCGTAGGGCAGGTCAGCCTCCACGCGCCGGGCGATGCGCGCCATCGTCTCCACGGCCTCCACGGGATACTCCCCCACCGCCGTTTCGGCGGAGAGCATTACGGCGTCTGTGCCGTCAAGGATGGCGTTGGCTACGTCACTCGCTTCCGCCCGGGTCGGGCGGGGGTTATGGATCATGGATTCCAGCATCTGCGTGGCCGTGATTACCGGCTTACCCAGACGGTTGCACTGCGCTATGATACGTTTTTGGACCAAAGGCACCTCTTCGGCCGCAATCTCCAGGCCAAGATCTCCACGCGCCACCATCACCCCGTCGGCGACCTTAATGATCTCGTCCAGGTTCTCGACGGCCTCCCAGGTCTCGATCTTGGCGATAATCTGGGCCGCAGCACGCATGTCTTCCAGGACGCGGCGCACGCAAAGGATATCCTGGGCCCGCCGCACGAAGGAGACGCCGACGAAGTCCACACCCAAGGGCATGGCAAAACGCAAATCGGCAACGTCTTTCTCGGTTAAAACGTTCAATCCCGTGCGCACGCCGGGCAGGTTCAGGCCCTTGCGGCTGGTCAACAGCCCGCCGTTTTCCACCCGGCAGACGATATCCGTCCCCTGCACCTCGATCACCGTCAGGCCGATGAGGCCGTCGGCCAGGAGAATGGTGTTACCGGGCTGCACCTCCCGGGGCAGGGCGGCGTAGTTCACCGGGATCTGTCCGGGACCACCCGGAACATCGGCAGTGGTCAGCGCAATCCGTTCCCCAGCCCTCAGTTCCAGCGGTTCCGCGAGGTCGCCGATACGGATCTTCGGTCCTTTAAGGTCCATCAACACGCCGATGTTTCGTCCCAGACGGGCTGCAACCCGCCGGACGGCATCCAGCCGCCGGCGGTGCTCGTCATGGGTGCCGTGGGAGAAGTTCAGCCGGGCGACGTTCATGCCGGCCTGGATCAGCCTCTCCAGCACGGCATCGGATTCGCTGGCCGGTCCGATGGTGCAGACGATCTTCGTGTGGCGCATCCCGTTTCTCCCCTCCCCGCTGTCTTTTTATCACTAAATGGACAGAATCCCCGCCAGGCGGTAGGCATCCAGGTCGATCTCGCGTTTCTCGCGCAACGCCCGGTCCAGATCATAGTGCTCGACCTTGCCGCCCACGATGCCGACGGCGGTCTTGCGCACCCCTTCCATAAGCAGTTCGACGGCGCGCGCCCCGAATCTGCTGCCCAGTACACGGTCCAGGGCCGTCGGCGTTCCGCCCCGCTGGATGTGGCCCAGGATCGTGACCTTCGTATCCAGTCCCGTCCGCTCCTTGATCTGCCGGCCGATGTCAAGGCCGCTGGCCGCGCCTTCGGCAACCACGATGACACTGTGCAGTTTGCCCCGGCGGTAACCGCGCATGAGCTTATCCACGACCTCGTCGATGCTGAAAGGCAGTTCAGGAATTAAAATGGACTCCGCCCCGCCCGCCAGGCCCGCCTGGAGAGCAATGAAGCCGGAGTCCCGTCCCATCACCTCGACGATAAAGGTCCGCTCATGCGAGGTAGCCGTGTCTCTAATCTTGTTAATGGCCTCGATGACATTGTTGACCGCCGTGTCAAAGCCGATACACCACTCCGTACCGACAATGTCGTTGTCAATGGAAGCCGGGATGCAAACCACCGGTAGCCCGAACTCATCATGGAACTGTCTGGCTCCGGCATAGGAACCGTCCCCACCGATAACCACCAGTCCCTCCAGGCGGAAACGGTCGACGTTCTCATACGCCCGCGCCCGTCCTTCACGCGTCCGGAACTCGTCCGAACGCGCGGTGCGCAGGATGGTCCCGCCACGATGAATGATATCGGCCACGGACCCCAGGTCCAGGGGCCCCATTTCGGCCTCGATGAAGCCTGCGAAACCGCGCTCAATACCGATAACCTCCAGGCCATGGTAGATGGCCTTCCGCACGACGGCCCGAATGGCCGCATTCATTCCGGGAGCATCGCCGCCGCTGGTCAGGATGCCGATCCTTTGCAACCTGCCCGCTCTCCTTCCTTGCGTTCAAGCTTTTTAGCGGCTCCTCCCCCTTTTCCTCTCTACAGTCAGGGTAGGCCCGGTACCGGCACCTCTTCCCGGGGATAACCGATCCGCCGCAGTTTCCGGTAACGGGCTTCGAGCAGTTCCTCGGGTGACATCTTCAGTACTTCCGCCAGGTGTTGGTGCAGGGCCTTCTGCAGAAGGTCAACGGCCGCCTCCTGGTCCCGGTGGGCGCCCCCGAGAGGCTCGGGGATGATGGCGTCGGCTATGCCGAAACGCAGGAGGTCCTGCGCGGTAAGTTTGAGGATTTCGGCGGCCTCCCTTGCCCGCCCGGCATCCTTCCATAGGATGCTGGCGCAGGTCTCCGGCGAACTCACCGAGAAAATGGCATGTTCCTGCAGCAGCAGACGGTCGCCGACGGCCAAGGCCAGCGCTCCGCCGCTCCCGCCTTCGCCGATAACCACTACTATTATGGGTACGGCCAGGGTGCTCATTACCATAATATTTTTGGCAATGGCCTCGGCCTGCCCGCGTTCTTCGGCCCCGACCCCGGGGTAAGCCCCGGGCGTATCCACGAAACAGATAACCGGCCGGCCGAACTTCTCCGCCTGCCGCATCAGGCGTAAAGCTTTGCGATAACCTTCGGGATGCGACATCCCGAAGTTGCGCGCCACGTTCTCCTTCGTGTCGTGGCCCTTTAAGTGTCCCAGGACGGTCACCACGCAGCCGTTAAGCCGCCCGATACCGCCCAGCACGCTCTTATCATCGCCATACAACCGGTCGCCGTGCAGCTGAACGAAGTCCGTCAACAGGCGGTCGACGTACTCGCGGGCGCCCGGGCGTTCAGGGTGGCGGCAGATGAGAACCTTCTGCCAGGGTGTCAGGTTACCGTAGATTGACTGCTTGAGTTCCGCAGCCCGCTTCTCCAGAGTGGCAAGCTCGTTATCCAGATTGAGTCCTTTTTCGGCCGCAAAGCTCTTCAGTTCTTCGATTTTGGTCTCAAGTTCAATAACCGGTTTCTCAAAGTCGAAGGCGTTGGGCAAGCGCTATTCCTCCCGCCGGTGAAGGCTCAGGATGCGGGCTATCGTGTCACGCATCTGCCGCCGCGGCACGACAGCGTCGACGAAACCGTGTTCCTTCAGGAACTCGGCCTTTTGAAAGCCCTCGGGCAGCTTCTGTCTGATGGTCTGCTCAATGACGCGCGGCCCGGTGAAGCCGATCTGGGCCCCGGGCTCGGCCAGGATGATGTCCCCCAGGAAGGCGAAGCTCGCGCTTACCCCGCCCATCGTCGGATCGGTGAGGATCGACACGAACAACTGTCCGGACCGGTCAAAGCGCGCCAACGCCGCAGCCGTCTTGGCCATCTGCATGAGGGATAAGCTGCCCTCCTGCATCCGTGCCCCCCCGGACGCCGAAAAGACTACCAGGGGTAACCTTTTCTCCAGGGCCTTCTCCACGGCGCGGGTAATCTTCTCTCCCACTACGACCCCCATGCTGCCCATAATGAAACGAGAATCCAAGACGCCGATGACTACCCGGTGGCCGTCGATGCTTCCTTCACCGGTTACCACGGCCTCATTCAGGCCGGTGGCCTCCCGGGCGGCTTCCAGCTTTTCACGGTACTGCGGGAAATCAAGGGGGTCCTCGGACAGCAGACCATCGTCGTATTCGCTGAAACCGCCCGGATCCAGGGTTAACTGGAGCCTCTCCCCGGCGGCAAGGCGGAAATGGTGGCCGCACTTCTCGCAAACCTTCAGGTTGCGCTCCAGTTCTCTCGTATAGAGGATTTCGCTGCAGACGTCACATTTGATCCAGAGCCCCTCGGGAATCTCCCGCCGGGGCTCCTGGCGTACTGTAAAGTACTTAGACTTCTTGAACAAGTCGAAGATGATCCCCACCTCTCACGGGGCTACGCTACAGGCCGTTTATGATCTCCAGGGCCTCCTCGACCTCCCCTTCGGGAACAAGGATTTCTACCGAAGACCCACCATCAACCTGGGAGAAGCCGATGTGGTTGAGCTTCACCAGGAGACCCTCCCGTATCAGGGCATCCCGCAGCCGTTCGGCGTCAGGCTTACTGGGCGCGATATACACAACCGTCCACACGGGGCGTCTCCCCCCACTCAAGTCCGTTGCTTGGCTGATTGCTTCGTGTCGGTAGCACATACTTCTTGTTTTGAAGTCCATAGTCCCGTCCCGTGCCCGATGGGACCTATTTATTCGGCCGTAGTGATTATACCGTGGCGGGTATAAACCTCAGCCCGGCCACGTAGCTTAATGGCCGCCGTGTTCTCGGTGAATTGGGCGATGTAGATCTCACCCTTGTCCAGCTTCTCGGTATGGTGAAACTTGGTATCCCGGCCCCGGGTAAGGCCCATCACGGTGACACCGTTCTCCAAAGCCTTGATAATAATATAGTCCGCAGCCCAGGGATCCAAGGCGCGGCACCCCCCTCTTCAAATTCATGGATATGATAACACAAGCCATCCCAACCTGGCAAGCGCGGCCAGCCCTAGAGCCCCAGGGCGCGCCACTTGATTTGGACCCTTTGCGAGCCCAGAACCGCCTTGAGCCGGCCGATCACCGGCGTGGCCAGGTCGACCGTGTAACGCTCCGGGGTTTCGTGCACGCCGTCGGCGCCGGATCCCAGGCGGATGACGGTTACGGGGCACGTCCCGCGGTGGGACGCCAGAATCCGGTGCACCTCTTCCCATTGCCCGGCCTGGTCCTGGCCAAGGATGATCCTGACCTCGCCGCCGCGTTCCAGGGGGGAGATGCTGTCCCCAATGACCTTTACGTCTTCTCCGTTCACCTGCACCGTTCCGACGACAAGAACCGCCGCATCGGGAACCAGGATGTCACGCGCCTGTTCATAGACCCGCGGGAAAACCACCACCTCGATTCTTCCGGTGAGGTCTTCCAGGGTGGCAAAACCCATCGGCTCGCCCTTTCGGGTGCTGATCCGCTTGACGCTGGTCAACAGGCCACCCAGGATGACCTGTTTTCCTCCGGGCAGATCGGTGAGTTCGCCGCAGTTGGCGCTGGTCACGGACCGCAAGAGGTCACGGTACTGGGCAAGAGGGTGGCCGCTGATGTAAAGGCCCAGGGCATCCTTTTCCATGGCCAGGAGTTCCCGGGGGCTGAACTCCGGGACGTCCGGCAGGGTTACCTCAAAGCCGGCCCCGGCCTGCGCCGTAAAGCCGAAGAGGCTCAACTGACCGGATTCCCGCTCCCGCTGCGCGCGATGGGCGGCCTGCAGGGCATCGTCGAGGACCGCCAGCAACTGTGACCGCCGGAACCCCATGGAAGCAAAAGCCCCGGCACGAATCAGGCTTTCCAGGACGCGCCTGTTGACGGCGCGGCTGTCAAGGCGCCGCAGGAAGTCCACCAGCCCCGTGAACGGGCCTTCCCGGTCGCGTGCCTCGATCACCGCCTGCACCGTACCTTCACCGACGTTACGAACGGCGGCCAGGCCAAACCGTATCTTGCCCCCGACGATAGTGAAGCTCTCCCGGCTCTCGTTTACGTCGGGCGGCAGGACTTCCAGTCCCATGCGGCGGCACTCCTCTACGTAAACCCCCACCTTGTCCGCATTGTCCTTAACCGAGGTCAGCAGCGCGGCCATGTACTCCGGTGCGTAGTTCGCTTTCAGGTAGGCCGTCTGATAGGCGATCAGGGCATAGGCCGCGGAGTGGGACTTATTGAAGCCATAGCCGGCGAAGTACTCTATCAGTTCGAAGACCTTTTGGGCTACCTCCGGGTTGACGCTGTTCTTTTTCGCCCCCTCTATGAATTGTGAGCGCAAGCCGGCAATGATTTCCGGTTTTTTCTTGCCCATGGCCCGGCGCAAAAGGTCGGCCTCCCCCAGGGAAAAGCCGGACAGAACGCTGGCGATACGCATCACTTGCTCCTGATAAAGGATTACCCCGTAGGTGTCTTTGAGAATCGGCTCCAGCAAGGGGTGAAGGTAAGCGACCTCCTTCACGCCGTGCTTACGCGCGATGAAGTCCTCCACCATGCCGCTGCCCAGAGGCCCCGGGCGGTACAGGGCGACGAGGGCGATGATGTCCTCGAAGACTTCCGGCCTCAGATCGCGCAGGATGGCGCGCATCCCGCTGGATTCCAGCTGAAAGACACCGGTTGTCTCTCCCTTGCATAGCAACTCGTAAGTCGCCGGATCGTCCAGAGGAAGGCTGTCAATGTCCAGGGCTATGCCCCGGTTCCGGCGGATCATCTCCACGGCGTCGCCGATGACGGTCAGCGTCCGCAGCCCCAGGAAGTCCATCTTTAACAGGCCGAGCTTCTCCACCGTCTCCTTGGGAAACTGTGTGGCTACCACGCCGTCGGTGGTCCGGTAAAGGGGCAGGTAATTGGTCAGGGTTTCCCGCGAGATGACGACCCCGGCGGCGTGGATGGAAGCATGCCGCGGCATCCCCTCAAGGGCGCGGGCGGTGTCCAGGAGTTTTCTCATCTGATCGTTTTGGGCGTAGAGTTCCCCCAGGTCCGGCGTCTGCAAGGCTTTCTCGATCGTCATGCCCAGCTCGGCAGGGATGAGCTTGGCCACGCGGTCCACCTCGCCGTAGGACATCCCCAGGGCGCGGCCGACGTCCCGTACGGCGGCACGGGCCGCCATGGTTCCAAAGGTGATAATCTGAGCGACCCTATCCCGGCCGTATTTCTCGAAAACGTAGTCGATGACCTCGCCGCGCCGTTCGAAGCAGAAGTCGATGTCTATATCGGGCATCGAGACCCGTTCCGGGTTGAGGAAACGCTCGAAGAGCAGCCCGTAAGGCAACGGGTCCAGGCTGGTGATGCCCAGGGAGTAGGCGACAAGGCTTCCCGCGGCCGATCCCCGGCCCGGCCCGACCAGCACGCCCCGTTCCCGCGCGTAATGAATGAAATCCCAGACGATAAGAAAGTACCCCGAAAAACCCATCTGGGCGATAACGCCAAGCTCGTAATCCAGCCGCCGGCCGATCTCCGGCGTTATCTCCCCGTAGCGGCGGAGGGCGCCCTGGTAACACAGCTCGCGCAGGTAGGTGTCGATATCGTACCCCGGAGGAACGTCGTACTCGGGCAAATGCAGCCCGTCAAAGTCCAGCTCGACCGAACATTGCTCGGCGATGGCTAGCGTGTTCGCCAGGGCCGCGGGCACTTCCCCGAAGAGCTGTGCCATCTGCTCAGGGGACTTGAGGTAGAACTCATTCGAGCCAAACCGCATCCGTTGGGCGTCGGCCACCGTTTTGCCGGTCTGGATGCAGAGCAGGATGTCCTGGATTTCGGCCTCTTCCGCGCGGACATAGTGCACATCGTTCGTGGCCACGAGGGGGATCTCCAGCCGGCGGGCGATACTTGCCAGGGTACGGTTGACCGGCCCTTGCTCCGCCAGCCCATGATCCTGCAGTTCGAGGTAATAATCGGGACCGAAGATCTCGCGGTAGGCGGCGGCGACCGACAGGGCCCGCTCCTCCCCCTCCCGCAGCACAAGCGCCGGCACTTCCCCGGCCAGACAGGCGCTCATGGCTATAAGGCCCTGGCGATACCGGTTGAGGATTTCCTTGTCCACCCTGGGTTTATAGTAAAAGCCCTCGGTATATCCGACGGAAACCAGGCGCATCAGGTTGCGGTACCCGGTTTCGTCCTTCGCCAACAGGACCAGGTGGTGGAGCTTGTCGTCCACGCCGGCCTGCCGGTCGTGTCGCGTCCGCGGGGCGACGTAAACCTCACAGCCCAGGATGGGCTTGATCCCGGCCTTCTTGCAGGCCTTATAAAAGTCGACCACCCCAAACATTGCACCGTGATCGGTGATGGCCAGGGCGGGGGCTCCCTGGGCGGCCGCAGCCGCGACGAGATCGGGGATGCGCGCCGCTCCGTCGAGCAGGCTGTATTCCGTGTGGTTATGCAGGTGCACAAAAACCTGTGACGCCAAGGTCTCGGGATGCCTCCTCGGTTTCGGAAATGATTGCCTCTCCGTGACTTACTTCTTCCCGGCAAGCGTGAACTCCTGCTCTCTCCAGGCCCGGATCATCCAAGCCCGGGGTAACCTTGCTGGCGCAACGCCTCGTAGAGCACGACGGCCACGGCGTTGGAGAGGTTCAAGGAGCGCACGCCGGGGAGCATAGGGATGCGCAGCGTGCGGTCAGGATAGGCATCCAGCAGCCAGCAGGGCAATCCGGCGGTTTCCTTGCCGAAGATGAGGTAGCAGTCCGGCGGAAAGTCGACCTGGGAATAGAGGCGCGGAGCGCGGGTGGTGATCAGGTAAAACGGCCGGGAAGCGAAGACCTCAAGGGCCGACGCCAGGTCCGCATGGTGGCTGACCTTTACCAGGGGCCAGTAGTCCAGCCCGGCCCTTTTAAGGTAACGGTCGGCGGGGGAGAAGCCCAGGGGATGCACCAGGTGGAGAGAAGTGCCGGTAACGGCGCAAGTACGGGCGACATTACCGGCGTTCTGTGGGATTTCCGGTTCGACGAGAACGACGTGCATCGGGGTCTCTCCGGCTCTATCGAGGGTTCCGGGGATGGAGAAGCCGGCGGTGCTCCACCATCAAGCACCGGTCCATCACGATGGGCAGGCCCGCGGCCGCCGCGCGCCCCGCGGCTTCCGTGCTGGCGATTCCGAGCTGCAGCCATACGGCGCGGGGCCTCAGCGGGACGGCGTCCTCGACAACGGCGGGGGTTTCCTCGCTCCGGCGGAAAACGTTTACGATGTCCACCGGTTCCGGGATCTCCGCCAGGGTACGGTAGGCGCGCTCGTCCAGGACTTCCTGCGCCCGGGGATGGACGGGGATGACCCGGTAGCCCTGCGCCTTGAGGTAGGACGCCACCTTAAAACTGTCGCGGTGAGGTTTTGGCGAGAGGCCGACGACGGCGATCGTACGGCTTTCCCGCAGGAGCTTCGTCAGCCATTCATCGTCGGGATTCTTATGCAAGACAGCCGCCCCCGGTGTTTTCTTCCATCATACCCCGGCCTCACGAGAGGCGCAACCCGGCACGCAGTTCCTCAAGCTTGCCGAGGTAATGCGCCGTGACATGGCAGAAGGTGGCGTGGGACCAGGTCAGGGGTGAAACGGAAAGGGGCTCACCCGTGTAGGGGTGGAGCTGTTCCGCGAAGTGCCCGGTAGGGCCGCTATGGCGGCAGCACCATTCGAGCAGTTCGAGGGCCGGGGCCAGTTCAGCCTCACTATGCGCTCTGGCGATGTACCAGTCGGCCAGCCAAAGCGTACAGATGAACCAGGGGTTGCCGGGCACCTTACTTATGTCGTCGCTGTGCCGGAAGTAATAATCGCCGGTGTAGCGGGCCACGCCGCCGACATCGGTCTTCACAGTGAGCCCGTCGGCAATGGCCTGCATCGTGGCCATGACGTAAGGGTGCTCGGCCGGAAGGACGCCGAAACCAAACACTCCCCAGAGGCTGGCGTCCAAGGTCCCGTCGGGAACCAGTTCGCCGCCGGCTCCCCGGGTCAGGCCGCGGAGAAACCGCCCCAGCCGGGGGCTGTACAGGTAGCGCTGAAGTCCCTGCCGTATTTCCTCGGCCGCCCGGTACCATGTGTCCTGTGATCTCCCGTCCCCGACCATGGCGGCGATGCCGGCGGCCGCCGTGAGCCCGGCGCAGACCGCCGCCACGGTAAAGGTAAATACCCCCCGCCGCTCCTCCCACAGGTCGTAGCTTTCCGCCGGCAGACCGGTCAGAGGGTCACGGTATTCCGCCAGGAAGTCGGCAGCGGGACATACGAGCGAAGGATAAAGCGAGGCCATGAACTCGAAGTCCCCTTGCCGCAGGTAATGATGCCAGAGCGCCCAGAGGACCAGGCCTGTCTCGTCTTCCTGGATGGCCAGCTGGGGCTCCCCGTCCTTGACCCACGGATGCCAGCTTGAGCCCGGGGTTCCGTCCGGATTGTACTTGTGCAGGAAATAGCCCCCCGTGGTCAGGGTTCTGGCAGCGAAGCGGAAGAAGGCCGCGGTAATCCCGCTGAACCCGGCCAGGTCCAGGGCGTAGGCGACCAGCGCGCCGTCACGCGGCCAGACATAGGAGTAGTGATCGCGGTTGGTGGCCAGGATATCGGTATCGTTGGCGGCCAGGATCCCGCCCCGGTTGTCGATCTGGCTCCGCGTGACAAGGAGACTGCGCTTCAGGTGACGGGCGAGATGCTCCGGCAACAAGCCGAGTTTCAAGCGGGATGACGAAAGCCAGCTCCGCCAGTAGGCCACCGTCTCCCGCATGAGGCTTTCCAGGCCCCGTTCCCGCACAAGGGCATCCAGCCTGCGCACCTCATCCAGGCTACGCCCGGCGGCGATCCAGAACAGGATTTCGGCGTGGCCACCGGGTTCAACGGGGACAACGAAGGCCATAGATGAATCCACCGATCCCTGGTCAATGGCTTTGCCTTCCAGATGCCCGTCCTCTGCGTCCAGGCGCCCGCGGCCCCGCGGACCGCGCCTCTTGTGTACTCCGTACTGCGCCACGCCTCCGCGGGCGCTACGGCCGTTGACCAGGATGTAGTAATCGCGGCGGTAATGGCACATCCCCCCGGTCTCCGGGTCGTACAGGGCGGTGTTCCCGACGTCGCTCCCACCTACGTAAAAGTCGTTGTAGAAAAAGACCCGGAGCTCGCGCCGGTGGTTACAAAGGTTCTTAACCTCGATCCGCTTGAGGTAAAGGTCGTGAAAGGGGTACACGGCGTCCGCTATGGATAACGCCAAGCCCATGTCCACGTTTCGAGCCCGGATGTCAGTAACCGGGGCGTCCTCGGTATAGCCCAGCCGTTTCTGCCACCGCGGCTGGTGGATCCAGGAGAAGCAGCCGTCATCCCAAAAGCCGATCGCGCACCGGTGACCGGCGATGTGATTTTCCATGCCGACGTACGGATAGTAAAGATCCCGCATATAGAGAGCTTCGTCAAAGTTAACCATTAGGTTGCCGTTACTTAATACGAGCGGTCGCGGCAAAGGCCCGTCCCCCAGATTTTTAAAACGGTGTTTTTAATTAAAGGTCCGAAACCAGGGGAATAATACTATCAGCCCATTGGGTGCTTTTATTATTCTTACACCCGGAAGACAGAAAGTTTTCCGTTAAATTAAGGGGGAAGGGCTTGATGACCGCTCTCATCTGGGTGTTGGGAGTCTTCCTGGCCCTGGTTGTGGCTGTTTTTTTATGGGTGCGTCCGCGCCCCGAAAAAGTTGACAGCCACGGGCCGCACGAGGGAACCCGGGACTTCGGCACCGAGTTCGCTCTCGAAATCGCTCCGCCGGCGGCTCTACCCGCCAGGGCGTCCGCCCCGGAACTTCCAAACCATTACGACACGAGCCGCCTTGTGCTCCTCGCGCGCGATCCGAACTGGCTTTATGCCTACTGGGAGGTTTCCGCCACAAGCATTGAGGCCTTTAAAAGAACGCACGGCTCGGGAGCCTGGCAGTCGTCCCGCCCTGTGTTGCGCGTTTACGATGTCACCGGGGTGGAATCCTTCAACGGCCATAATGCCGTGAGCTTCGTCGATATCCCGGTTCCCGAAGCCGCCGATAACTGGCACATCGGGGTTCACCATCCCAACCGGAGCTTTTGTGTCGACCTTGGGCGCATCCTGTCCTCCGGCACCTTCGTGACCATCCTGCGGTCCAATATCGCCACCACCCCCCAGGCCGGCATCTCCGACCGCCTGGATGAGGAATGGATGTGGCTTGAAGGCGTGTACCGCTCCCTGGCCCGGTTCCAGCCGGGGGTCAGCTCGCCGCTTCTTGTAGAAGAACTCCGGGAAAGGATGCAGGAGCAGTTCGGCATCAGTTCCCCGGTCGCCGTGCCGGAAAAGAGGGGTGAACACTAGATGCCCGAAGGGTATCTTTCTATTGTACTGCATGCCCACCTGCCTTTCGTGCGCCATCCGGAGTATGAGCATGCCCTGGAAGAGCGGTGGCTCTACGAGGCCCTCACCGAGTCATATATCCCCCAGATATGGTCGTTCGAGCACCTCCTGGAAGACCGGGTACCGTTTAAGATTACCATCTCCCTGTCTCCCACTCTGTTAGCGATGCTCGTCGATCCCTTCCTGCAGGAGCGCTACCAGCGCCACCTGGAAAGGCTTCTGGAACTGGCCGATAAAGAAGTCCACCGCGCCCGTGGCACCCACTTTGAGACGGTCACCCACATGTACCGTGCTCACTTCAGGCAGGCCTATGATACCTTCGGCCGCTACCACCGCAACCTGGTCGGGGCCTTCCGCGCCCTGCAGGACTCCGGTGCGGTGGAGCTGATCAC
The DNA here is from genome assembly GCA_030019475.1 of Thermoanaerobacterales bacterium. Lineage (NCBI taxonomy): Bacteria > Bacillati > Bacillota > Clostridia > Thermoanaerobacterales > Thermoanaerobacterales bacterium. The sequence goes on from JASEER010000035.1 coordinate 14,608, forward strand.
CACCGCCGCCACCCATGGCTACCTCCCGCTGATGATGCTTTACCCCGAAGCCGTCCGCGCCCAGGTCGGGGTAGGGGTACAGCTCTACGAGGAGCTTTTCGGCCGGCGGCCGGCCGGCATCTGGCTCCCGGAGTGCGCTTATACCCCCGGGCTGGACCGGATTCTGAAGGAATTCGGCATCCGTTACTTTTTCACCGACACGCACGGCATCCTTTTCGCCTCGCACCGGCCAAGGTTCGGCATCTTCGCGCCGGTCTACTGTCCGTCGGGAGTCGCCGCCTTCGGGAGGGATATCGAGTCCTCGAAACAGGTTTGGAGCGCCCGTGAAGGCTACCCCGGTGATCCCGACTACCGTGAGTACTACCGGGACATCGGTTTTGACCTGGACGAAGACTACATCCGGCCTTACATTCACCCGGACGGCACCCGCATAAACACCGGCTTCAAGTACTACCGTGTCACCGGCCGGGGCGCGCACAAGGAGCCCTACGTCCCATCCTGGGCGCATAACAAGGCCGAGATCCACGCCGGCAACTTTATGTTCAACCGGCAGCACCAGGTCCGCTACCTGAGGCGCTTTATGGACCGGCCGCCGCTCATCGTCGCCCCATACGACGCGGAACTGTTCGGGCACTGGTGGTTTGAGGGCCCCCTGTGGCTCGAAAAGCTCTGCCGCAAGATGGCCGCGGAACAGAGCGAGATATCAATGATTACCCCGAGCGAATACCTGCAGCGTCATCCCTGCAACCAGGTCGCCGTGCCCTGTGAATCCAGCTGGGGAGATAAAGGCTACCATGAGGTCTGGCTTTGCGACAAAAACGACTGGATCTATCGTCACCTGCACTGGGCCGCCGAAAGAATGATTGAGCTGGCCAGAACGTATCCGGCGGCCGAGGGGCTGCAGCGCAGGGCCCTGAACCAGGCGGCGCGGGAACTGCTGTTGGCCCAGGCCAGCGACTGGGCTTTCATAATGGCCACGGGAACCATGACCGAATACGCCGTTCGCCGTACAAAGACACACCTGTTGAATTTTAAGGGCCTCTGGCACCAGCTGCAGGAAAACCGCCTCGAGGACCCCTGGGTTGCCGAACTGGAGAGTCGCCACAACCCCTTCCCGCACCTGGACTACCGTATCTACCATCCCGCGGGGGTAGCTTAAGCGCCGATACACGAAAAGTCCTGCCGGTTTTCCGGCAGGACTTTTCGTGTATCGGGACCTAGTTTTCGTTAATGATTTTTTTTATTTTATCGATGTACATCTCCGTCAGCGACTCGGCAATTTCCATCGATGCTCCTTCGCTGAATACCCGGCAGACGGGCTGTTCCGGGTCGGGCAGGACGAGCGACCAGCCCTCCGGGTGAAAGACCTTCACGCCGTCGAGGACTTCCATACGGGCCTTCTTCCCCCCCTCGTCCTCGATAAGGCGCCGGATTACCCGCCCCTTCGCTTCCCAGGACACCGGCACATCCTTTCTGTGGGTGTAAAAGGCGGGGATTTCGTCCACCAGGCGGCTCAGGGAGGTGTCCGCTCCGGCGGCAAAACTGAGGATGCGCGTCAGCGCGGCCAGCGCGTCAAAGTGCAGGAAGAACTGCGAGACGTCCTCGGCCAAAATCCTTTCGATAAAGTCGCGCAGGGCCGTCTTGGTCCGCACGACGGTGGCCTGGTAGCGTTCGGCAAGGGTCTCAATGGTCTGGGGCGCGGTTACCGGCACCACCACCGGCCCCCCCTGCGTTTTTAAAACATAGAGAACGATGAGTACGGTCAGGAGATCGTCCTGGATAACCCTCCCCCGGTCATCGATTAGGATCAGGTGCTCACCCCCGGCGTCCATCACCACCCCCGCCCTGGCCCTCCGCTCCACCACGGTCGCGGCCACATGGGGGACCAGTTCCTGCAGGGCGGCCCATTCCTGGGGAGCTTCCTTCTCACCCTCCCCAGGGGGCATAATATTGGTTATCTCCATGCCCGTCTCCCGCGTCCAGGAGTCCAGGACCCTTTCCAGGTTCGCCGGATCCAGGGCGCACACCACGGAGCCGCCCCGCGCCCGAAGCGCTGGCAGGTCAACCTCGCTCAGCATCGCCTGCAGATAAGCCTCGGCCATCCCTTGCAGTAAGGCCGGCTCGCGCACGGCGGACGGCTCCACGCGGGCGAAATCCTCCCGGGCGAGAAGGTTTTCCATTTTCCGTTCGAGGCTGCGCGAAATGTTGGCCCCGTGCTGGTCCGTAAAAAGCAGAACCGCCCGTTCCGGTTCCCGGGCCGAAAGCCGGACATGCACCCCGCCGGTGCAGGCCAGGCTCCGTACCGCGAAGCGGTGCATCGGCGTGGTGGCCCCGCCCAGGTCCAGCACGTGCGCCCCTGCGCTTTGCAGCCCGGCCGCCACCGCGCGCCGGAGCATGGTTGAAGCCGGGTAGACGTCACTGGAAACGGCCACCGTCTTTCCCCGGCCCATCGCCGCACCGAAAACAGCCGCCACGCGAGCGGCAAACTCCGGCGTCATCTCTACGTTGACCAGTCCGCCGATCCCCTCGGTACCGAACACGTTCTTGCTCTGGCGCGTTCCCCACACCAGGCTTTCCCTGACCGTCGCTCCGGTCTCGATCAGCTTGTGCGGCCACAGCTTGACTGCGGGCAGGATGGTCCCCCTCTCCTTTATGACCGAATCCTCGCCGACCACGGCCCCTTCGTAGACCCCGGCCCCCGCCTGGACTTGAACTCGGCTGCCGAGCACCGCTCCGCGGATGGCGGACCGGCGTCCGACATAGACGTGATCCCAAAGGACGCTCCGTTTAATGGAGGCCTCCGGCTGGATGGTGCAGCCCCGGCCTAGAACGGTAAACGCTTCGATCCTGGCGTCACGCCCGATCCGGCAGTGGTCGCCGACCAGGACCGGCCCCTCAAGGAGGCAGTCCGGATCGATGTGGGTGTCCCGGCCGGCCCAAACCCGCGGGGCGATTTCCGCCCCGGGGATCCGGATGGCGACCCTCCCCGACAGGGCGTCCTGATGGGCCTGCCAGTATTGCCTCAAGTCTCCGATATCACACCAATAGCCCGGAAGCACGAGGCCGTAAAGGGGTTTGTTCTCACGCAGCAATAAAGGAAAAAGGTCCTTGGAGAAATCGAACTTCTGCCCCGGGGCGAAAAAGTCCAGCACCTCGGGTTCCAGTACGTAAATGCCGGTGTTTACCGTGTCGCTGAACACCTCGCCCCAGCCGGGTTTCTCAAGGAAGCGGATGATCCGCCCGTCCTCACCGGTGATGACGACGCCGTACTCCAGCGGAGTTTCAACACGGGTCAGGACCAGCGTGCCGACGGCCCTCTGTTCGTGGTGGAAACTTAAGGCCCGGGAAAGGTCGAGGTCGGTAAGGGCGTCGCCGCTAACCACCAGGAAGGTCTCGTCGAGAAACGCGCCCGCGTTCTTCACGCTTCCGGCCGTACCCAAGGGGCTTTCCTCAATGAAGTAGTGGAGGCGGACACCGAAATCCGAGCCGTCTCCGAAGTGCTCACGGACGGCATCGGGGAGGTATTGTAAGGTCACCCCGATCTCGGTGATCCCGTGGGCCCGGAGCAGGTCCACACAGTATTCCATGATCGGCCGGTTTAATACCGGGACCAGGGGCTTGGGCCGCCCGCAGGTTAAGGGACGCAGGCGAGAGCCTTCTCCTCCGGCCATGATGATCGCCTTCATGCCTTAGCGCTCACACCCCCTGTTATTCTGTGCTTCCAGCGCATGCGGGGACGCCGGGGTATAGGTTGGACCGGGTATCTCCTGAGGACTCAGTATATCCTCGCCTGCCAGGATTTATGACACCCCGGGCAAGGCCCCCGGGATCCCGGGCGCGGTTCATCCCAGACGCCCCCCCATAAACAAACGAGCCGGTAACGCCAGGCGCACCGGCTCAGAGTGGGTGTTGTCGCATGCCGCTATTTGCCGCGGCCCAGCACCTGGTACATCCGGTCGAGCAGGCGGCCGGGACCCTGATTGGGCGGGGACCACCGTACCCTCTTCCAGTCATCCAGGATCTCCTCATACACTTCCCTGGTTTGGCGGGCAATCTGCTGCCAGTTGTACTCCGTCCGCACCTTGCGGTAGGCCCTTTCCTGCATTAACCGCGCCTGATCGGGGTTGCCCAGAACCCACAGGATGTTTTGCGCCAGGGAATTGGCGTCACCGACATAGGCCTTGAGGCCGTCCAGCCCGTGGTCCACGATTTCGGCGAGGCCGCCCGTATCGGTAACCACCACCGGCGTACGGGCTGCCATGGCCTCCAGGGCGACGATGCCGAAGGGCTCGTAAAGGCTCGGAAAAACCGCCACCGAGGCCCAATGGTAAAGGGCGTTACGCACCTCATCGTCAATATAGCCGGTAAAATACACGCGGTTGCCGATTACCAGGCGTTCCGTCAGTGCCCTGAGTTCGCCCTCATGGGGCCCTTTGCCCCCAATAATGAACTTGGTCTTGGGCTGATGGGCCAGGATATGGGGGGCGGCCTCCAGCAGGACCTGGACCCCCTTCTCGCGCACCAGCCGTCCGACGTAGAAGACGATCTGTTCGTCGGGGGCGGCGTAGAAATCCCGGCGCACTTTGGTGGAGCGGTGCACAAAATGGGACGGATCGACCCCGTTATGGATGATCCGTATCTTGTCGCCCGGCAGCTGGAAGACATACTTCAGTTCTCCCTCCATGTAGCGCGAGCAGACGATCACCCGCCAGGCTTCGTAGGTAAGCCACCACTCAACGTTACTGATGTAGTTCTGGGTCGGGTTATGCAGACCGTTGTGCCTGCCGAACTCGGTGGCATGGATGGTGGCGATCAGGGGGACGGCCAGGGCATGCTTGACGGCCCGGGCGGCGTAGGCCACAAGCCAGTCGTGGGCGTGGACCAGGTGGGGGCTCTCTATCCTCTTCAACAGATGGATGACCCGCTCCAGCATGGCCACGTTGAAGTGCAGCACCCAGGTGGTGAAGTCCGGGGCGGACAGTCCGTAGGGGGATACCCGGTAGACGTGGACGCCCCTTCGCTCTTCCTCGTATTCCGGAGCACCGGGCGCCGCACAGGTGACCAGGTGGATTTCGACCCCGTCCTGGGCCAGCGCCCCGGTGAGGTCATAGACGTGACGCGCGAGCCCGCCCACGTTTCGCGGCGGATACTCCCATGAAAGCATAAGGATGCGCATAAGCGTAAACCTCCCGCTTACTCTTCAAACCTTATGGTACCCCTCATTACCAGAATTTATATAGGGGGAGAAATGACAAAACCCCGCCAAAGGCGGGGCCGAAGGCCTGTTCCTATACGATCCGGCCCTGGTGAATCACCCAGGTCCAGTTAAGGCCGTTGTTGTTGTCCCAGTTTTGGGCGCTGTCCTTGAAGCAGAAGTTCAACCGCGTCTCGTCGGTCGGAACCTCAAGGGTCTTGACCCAACCGAAGCCGGTCCTGGCCATGCGCAGGTCCTGCGTGCCGTGCCAGTTGTCAGTATCCCCGTACCCGAGGTGCAGGTAGACCTGGTCCGCGCCGCTTTGGGCTAAAAGACCGTTGTAAAATACGGTTATCTCCTCGCCCGCGGTGATCGGCGTGGGGTCGACCACTGCCCCGCCGGGGAAGTCGGCCTCCTGCATGTAGCGATAGCGCTGTTCACCGGTCCCGAAATTGGTAGGTTCCAAAATCAGCCCCTCCTTGCCGCTTTATGCTCACTCCCTGCGGGTAGTATGAGCATCGGCACGGGGGCTGATGCGCCTACGTGCTCATGTGCCTGATAATCGCGTCGGCCATCCGGCTGGTGCCGGCGCTGCCCCCGAGGTCGTAGGTCACGTCCCGTCCCTCTGACAGCACGGCGGTAACGGCGAGCATTACCCTCTCCGCCGCTTCCGTCTCCCCGAGGTGGCGAAGCATCATTACCCCCGAAAGAATGGTCGCCAGGGGGTTAACCTTATTCATCCCGGTATACTTGGGGGCGCTGCCGTGCACCGGCTCGAAGACGGCGATCTCATCCCCGATGTTCGCCCCGGGCGCGACGCCCAGGCCGCCGACCAGGCCCGCCGCCAAGTCGGAAAGGATGTCCCCGTAGAGGTTCGGCATGACCAGGACATCGTACTTTTCAGGGCTCTGGACCAGCTTCATGCTCATAGCGTCGACGATCATGTCCTCGAAGGCGATATCCGGGTAGTCCTCGGCAACCTTGCGGGCGCATTCCAGGAATAGGCCGTCGGTGAACTTCATGATGTTCGCCTTATGGACGGCCGTGACTTTTTTCCGCCCCTCGCGACGGGCCAGCTCGAAGGCGAAGCGCACGATCCGCTCGCTCGCGGGGCGGGTGATGATCTTGATGCTTTCGGCCGCGTCGCGCCCGACGCGGTGCTCGATCCCGGCATAGAGGTCCTCGGTGTTCTCGCGGACGATGATCAGGTCAACGTTCTCATAGCGGGTGATCAGCCCGGGCAGGGATTTCGCCGGGCGGACACAGGCGTACAGGTCCAGGGCCTGCCGCAGCGTGACGTTGATACTGCGAAAACCCTTGCCGACCGGGGTGGTCAACGGGCCTTTCAGGGCCACGCGGTTCTTACGTATCGAGTCCAGGACGGACTCCGGCAGAGGCGTGCCGTGAGTGGCGATGAGGGCCTCGCCGGCCTCGACCACATCCCACTCCAGGGCCGCGCCGCCCGCGTCCAGCACGCGGCGCGCCGCGAGCGTGATCTCGGGGCCGACGCCGTCGCCGGGGATGAGTGTAACTCTGTGCGGCAAAAAGAATCCCTCCTGCACGAAATAGTCACTGGTAGGCTCCATGGCGACGAGACCCAGCTCGGCGGGTTGGGGGTCTTTCCCTGGAGCGGCTTGCGGAGCGTCGGTAGCGGCTCTTGCGACCTGCTTCCTATTCCAGGTTAAAGCCGCCGTGCTTGCGGAAGTGCGCGGCCAGGCCGCCGTCGCTGAGGATCCTCAGCATTACACCCGGCAGGGGCTTGATCGCGATCTCCGTCCCCCGGGTGAGGTTACGGATCACACCCTTCTCCAGGTCGACCTCCAGTTCGTCCCCCGCCTCAATCCGGTCCGTGTCGCACTCGACGACCGGCAGCCCCGTATTGATTGCGTTGCGGTAAAAGATACGGGCAAAGGACTTGGCCAGAACGGCGGAAACGTCGGCATACTTGATCGCCAGGGGCGCCTGCTCGCGGGATGATCCGCAGCCGAAGTTCTTACCGGCCACGATGAAGTCCCCGGGCTTGACCTTCCGGGCAAAATCCGGGTCCAAGTCCTCCATTACGTGCGAGGCGAGTTCGCGCATATCCAGGGTCTTGAACTTATACTTTCCCGAGATGATGTAGTCGGTGTTCACATCATCGCCGAATTTATGGGCTTTGCCGCGGAACTTCATACCTTCACCTGCTTTACCAGTTCTCGGGGGTCGGTGATGACCCCGGTGAGCGCCGAGACGGACACCGTGGCCGGGGAAGCCAGGTAGATCTCGGCCTTGGAGTTGCCCATCCGGCCCTTGAAATTGCGGTTCGCAGTAGAAATGACGGCCTCTCCGTCCGACGGGACGCCGTTGTGTGTCCCTACGCACGGGCCGCAGCCGGGAGTCACCACTGCCGCGCCGGCCTCGACCAGGTCGGCCAGGGTGCCGTCGGCCATGGCCTCGAGATAGATACGGCGGGAGGCCGGGGCGACGATGAAGCGCACGTCGCGGGAAATTTTGCGGCCGCGCAGGATGGCGGCGGCGATGTGCAGGTCCTCCAGGCGCCCGTTGGTACAGGTGCCGATGACGGCCTCCTGGATGGGGCGGCCGGCGACCTCGCTTATCGGAGCCACGTTGTCCACGCGATGGGGTTTGGCCACCTGCGGTTCAAGGCTGCTGACGTCGAACTCCAGCACCCGGGCGTATTCGGCGTCCGGGTCGGCGCTCACGGCCGTGAAGGCCCGGTCGCCGAAGCGGCGCACCCATGCGAAGGTCTTCTCGTCGGCTTCCATAAGCCCGGCCTTGGCCCCCATCTCGATCGCCATGTTCGAAATGGTAAAGCGGGCTTCCATCGACAGGGCGCCAATAGCTTCACCCGTGTACTCGGCGGCCATATAGGTCGCCCCATCGGCCGTCACCTGTCCGATCAGATAAAGGATGAGGTCCTTACTATATACCCCCGCCGGGAGGGTCCCATGGCAAACAAAACGGACCGTCGGCGGAACCTTGAACCACATGCGCCCGGAGATCAGGGCGGCGGCCAGGTCGGTCGAACCGACGCCCGTGGCGAAACAGTTCAACGCCCCGTAGGTACACGTGTGGGAATCGGCGCCGATGACCAGGCGGCCCGGCCCGATATCCCCGCTCTCCAGCATCAGCTGGTGGCAGACGCCATCGCCGACGTCGTAGAGCCTGCAGCCCGTCTCACGGACGAATTCCCGCATCAGGCTGTGCAGGTTGGAGACGCCCTCGTTCGGGCTCGGGGCGCTATGATCGATCACCAGGGCGACCTTTTCGGGATCGAAGAGCGCCCGGCCGTTCATGTCGTGGAAAGCCCGGATCGCCAGGGGCGAGGTGCCGTCCTGCCCCATAATGTAGTCCACAGCAGCCACCGTGATCTCGCCGGCGTGGACATCCCGCCCGCTCTTCGCCGAGAGAATCTTTTCGATGATCGTCTGTCCCATGTCTTTCTAGTGCCTCTTTCCGAAGTAGTCTTCGTAGATGTACATTAACTCCTTTTCGAAGAGAGACCGCTTCAGGGCTACCGCCGTGGAACGTACCACCGGCAGGAGTTCCGCGGCCTGGTGCCGCGTCAGGTGGATGCCGAACTCGGCGAACTTGGCCCGGATGGCCGCCCCGCCGGAATGTTTCCCGATTACAATCTGGCGCTCCAGGCCGACCTCCTCGGGGGAGAAGGCCTCGTAGGTGCCCGGGTGCTTCAAGGCGCCGTCGGCGTGGATACCCGACTCGTGCGCGAACATATTCGAGCCGACGATGGCCTTCCAGGCCGGCAATTCCCGCCCGGAGGCGCGGGAAACATACTCGGCGGCCTCAACCAGCATCTCGGTCTTGAATTCGAGGTCATACTTGAAGAGATGCTTCAGTGCCATAACGATCTCCTCGAGCGGTGCGTTCCCCGCACGCTCCCCAAGGCCGCACACCGTAACCCCGATAAAGTTGGCCCCCGCCTTGACGCCGGCCAGGGCGTTGGCGGTAGCCATCCCGAAGTCGTTATGGGTATGCATCTCTACCTCGATCCCTACACGCTCGACGATTGTCTTAACGTTTTCGTAAGCTGTGAAGGGATCAAGGATGCCGACCGTGTCACAGTACCGCAGCCGGTCCGCTCCCGCCTGCTTGGCCGCGCGGGCGAACTGAAGCAAAAACTCCATGTCACTACGGGAAGCGTCCTCGGCGTTAACAGAAACGTACATACCTTCCTTCTTGGCGAATTCGCACGCCTGCACCATCTGTTCCAGGACCCATTCCCGCGTGGACTTCAACTTGTGTTCGATGTGGATATCGGAGGTGGAGATGGAGACGGCCACCGCGTCCACCCCGCAGGCAATGGAGGCCTCGATATCCTTGATCACCGGGCGGTTCCAGCCCATGATGCTGGCCTTAAGACCGGCCTGGCAGATGGCCCGGATGGCTTTTTCCTCGTCTCCGCCCATCACCGGGATGCCGGCCTCGATCTGGTGCACCCCCAGTTCATCCAGTATCTTGGCAATACGGAGCTTTTCGTGATTCGCAAAAACGACCCCGGCGGTCTGCTCCCCGTCGCGGAGAGTCGTGTCAACAATGGTAATCTTACGCCCGGGTTCCATGGTGTCACTCCCCTTAACTAATTAATTGGGAAACATCTCTCTAACATTTTTCTTCACAGGTAACCCTTTGGGACAGGGTGTCTCAACCTTCCGTCCCGTCTTCATGCCCCCCGGCTCCCCGTCAGTCAAGCTTTTCCCGGAGCAGCTTGTTTACCAGGGCCGGGTTTGCCTTACCCCGCGTGGCCTTCATCACCTGGCCGACCAGGAAGCCGAGGGCGTTGGTCTTCCCGCCCCGGTAGTCATTCACCGATTTCGGGTTGGCGGCGACTACTTGATCGACAACAGCGGCCAGGGCGCTCTCGTCGGTGATCTGTGTCAG
>JASEER010000036.1 GCA_030019475.1 Thermoanaerobacterales bacterium
CCTGAAACCCGCTGATCCACCGGCTTCCTTCAGATTCCGCCTCGCGGCGGACACCCTTGCTTTGAGCCGACGATTACTGCTACCTTTGTCGTTCGGGACTTTCACCCTATAGACAGCGCCCATGCCGCGCGCACACAAACAGGCCCCCTTGCCTCAGGAGGCCGCGCCGACCTTTTCCATTCCCATGCCTGACGGCAGCAGGGCGCCGGTCAGGACCTCGTCGAGACTTTCGACTGCCAGGACCTCGATCCCTTTCAGGTCCTGGAACAGTTCCTGGTAGTTCTCCCGCGGGATGAAAACGCGCCGCACACCCGCCTTCAAGGCCGCTTCCACCTTGGCCACGATGCCTCCCACAGGTTTGACCGCCCCGCGGATGGTGACCTCACCGGTCATGGCGACGTCGTTCGCAATCGGGACGTTGAGCGCCGCCGAGTAGACGGCGGTGGCGATGGCCACCCCGGCCGAGGGACCGTCCACCGGGATGCCGCCCGGGAAGTTCACATGGATATCGTAGTCGTTGGGGTTGAACCTTACCGCTTGGCGCAGAGCGGTCAGGACGTTCTCCACCGCCCCCCGGGCCAGGCTCTTGCGCCGCATAACGTGTCCCGGGCCGTTGATCTCTTCCTCGTCCACGACGCCGGTGACCGTCAGCGTGCCGTTGCCGTTCGCCCGGGGCAGGGCCGTGGCCTCGATCTCCAGGATCATCCCCGCGTTGGGGCCGTAAACGGCCAGGCCGTTGACCCGTCCCACCGCCGGGGCCGCCGGGATCTGCCGCTCCGGCCGGGGAGAGTACTGCCCGCTCTGGATAACCCACTCCACGTCGGCCACGGTGATGCTGTCCCGGCCCTCGGTGAGCGCGATCCCGCCGGCCAGCTGAATGATGTTCACCGCCTCACGCCCGTTGGTGGCGTACCGCCTGATAACATCCAGTACCCCGTCGGCCAGGGCGAAATCGATCTTCCGCGCGGCGTTCGTGGCGATCTCGGCCACCTGTTCCGCGGTGAGGGGGCGGAAGAAGATCTCCATGCAACGGGACCGGATGGCGGGGGGGATCTCGTGCGGCATGCGCGTCGTCGCCCCGACCAGGCGGAAATCGGCGGGCAGGCCGTTCTGAAAGATATCGTGGATGTAGTTCGGCACGTTCGGGTCGTCGGCGTTGTAGTAGGCGCTTTCCAGGAAGACCTTGCGGTCTTCCAGGACCTTCAGGAGCTTGTTCATCTGTATCGGATGGAGTTCACCGATCTCGTCAAGGAACAGCATGCCGCCGTGGGCCTTGGTCACCGCGCCGATCTTGGGCTGGGGGATGCCGGCCATGCCCATGGGCCCGGCGCCCTGGTAAATCGGGTCGTGCACCGAGCCGATCAGGGGATCGGCGATACCCCGCTCGTCAAACCGGGCGGTGGTGGCATCCATTTCGATGAACTTGGCATCGGACCTGAAGGGAGAATGAGGGCTCTTCTTCGCCTCTTCCAGAACCAGGCGCGCGGCCGCCGTCTTGCCCACGCCCGGCGGCCCGTAGAGGATGACGTGTTGCGGGTTGGGCCCGCAGAGGGCGGCGCGCAGGGCCTTCAGCCCTTCCTCCTGGCCGATGATCTCGGCGAAGCTCCCCGGCCTGGTCCGCTCCGCCAGGGGCTCGGTAAGGGAGACGGCGCGCAGCTGCCTCAACCGCTCGACCTCCTTGCGGGACTCGCGCTCCACGGCTACCTTGCTCCCTTGCTGGCTTTTGAGGAGATTCCAGAAATATAGGCCGACAATCACCCCGAAGAAAACCTGAACAAAGGTGAGAATGCTCGATAGATTAAACTCTCCGCCCAACGCTTAGACCTCCCGTTCCACGAGTTTGTCTCCCTTCTAGTATGGCAATTTTTACTGGATTCCAAACTCCCGCGCCGGCGCTGAACCGCTGGGCCGAAAAACCTATAGCTGGGACGCCTGGCCGGAGCCCTTACCGGAGCGATGGGGCCGCAAATGTTCCTGCGCGCCGAGATAACCCTGGAGGAAAAGGCAATGAAAGACTACAAGGACCTGTTCGTGCGCGTCGGGAACGAGCATCTCTTCGACACCCTCTGGGACAATTTGATCGACGAGGACCTGCACACCGCCTGGCTCGCCAACAAGCTGAGGTAGCTGGAAACAACTTCCTGACCGGTGGCATATGCTATAGAATAAACAGCGCCGGTGGTGTGGCGCAAAAGGGGGTTTGGCAGTGATGGAGTATTCCGGAATCACACCCCAGGAGGCCATGTTCCGTCTTTTTATCCTGCTCGGATTGGCCACAGGAGTACTCTCCATAGTTGAGTTTGATGTCTTGCCGGACGGGACCGTAGCACTGGACGTAGGCCTCCCCCCCGCGGCGCCGGGGAGTTTGACCCCGCTCTACAACCGCCTCGCGCTTATCTCTTTGCTCTTGCCGGCAACAAGGATCACGGATATCGAGTTCACCATCCTTCCCCGCATAACCGGTGCACCCCCGCCGGCCCCTCCGCCCGAAGAAGACAAGGAGACGCCCCGACCCACCCTGGTCTCCCTTTGGTAAGGGCCAACAAAAAACCGCCCCGTTGTCCGGGACGGTTTCTCGTTTCCCACTTTGGCTCCTCTCTAACCCGTGCCTTCCTTCTTCTTCTTCCGTTCAACGGTGATGATGATCGGCGGTTCCCGCTTGACGACCGCGTCCTCGGAGATAATGCACTTGGCCACGTCGCCGCGCGAGGGGATTTCATACATCACGTTGAGCATGATCTCCTCAATGATGGCCCGCAGCCCGCGCGCCCCGGTGTTCCGCCGAATGGCCTCCCGGGCAATCGCGTGCAGGGCCCCATCCTGGAGTTCAAGGGCGACGCCGTCCAACTCAAACAGCTTTTCGTACTGTTTGGCAAGGGCGTTCCGCGGCTCGGTGAGGATGCGTACCAGGTCCTCTTCGGTCAGGGGATCCAGGGTTACGATCACCGGCAGGCGGCCGACGAACTCCGGGATCAGGCCGAACTTCAAAAGGTCCTGGGGCAGGATCTGGCGCAGGACTTCGCCGAGCTTCCGGTCCCGCTTCATGGTCAACTCCGCGCCGAAGCCCATCGTCTTCTGGGCCACGCGGCTCTGGATGATCTTATCAATCCCCTCGAAGGCCCCGCCGCAGATGAACAGGATGTTCGTGGTGTCCAGCTGGATGAACTCCTGGTGCGGGTGCTTGCGCCCGCCCTGCGGAGGCACGCTGGCCACGGTGCCCTCCAAGATCTTCAGCAGAGCCTGCTGCACGCCCTCGCCCGAGACGTCCCGCGTAATCGAGGGGTTCTCGGACTTGCGGGCGATCTTGTCTACCTCGTCGATGTAGACGATACCCTTCTCGGCCTTCTCGACATCGTAGTCGGCGGCCTGGATCAGCTTCAAGAGGATGTTCTCGACATCCTCGCCCACATAACCGGCCTCGGTCAGGGAGGTGGCGTCGGCAATGGCGAAAGGCACGTTGAGAAAGCGGGCCAGGGTTTGGGCTAGAAGCGTCTTACCGGAACCGGTCGGGCCGAGCATAACAATGTTGGACTTCTGAAGTTCCACCTCGTCGACCTTGCCGCCGAGGTTGATCCGCTTGTAGTGGTTGTACACTGCGACAGACAGGATTTTCTTCGCATGCTCCTGCCCGATGACGTACTGGTCCAGGTATTCCTTGATTTCCTGGGGCTTCGGAATATCCCGGAGTTCCATCCCCAGGTCTTCGCTCAGTTCCTCCTCGATGATCTCATTGCAGAGTTCGATGCACTCGTCACAGATATAGACACCGGGACCGGCGACCAGTTTCTTGACCTGGTCCTGGAGCTTGCCGCAGAAGGAACACTTCAGCTGACCCTTTTCGTTGAACATCTTACCACCTCTCTTACTCGGCCTTCTTGCGAACGGTAATCACCTCATCTATAATACCATATTCCCGCGCCTGTTCGGCGGACATGAAAAAGTCGCGCTCGGTGTCCTGCTCGATTTTTTCCAGGGGCTGCCCGGTATTCCTGGACAGCAGTTCGTTCAGTGTGGCTTTCATGCGCAGGATTTCCCTGGCGTGCAGGTCGATGTCGGTGGCCTGGCCCTGGACCCCGCCCAGCGGCTGGTGAATCAGGATCCGCGCGTAGGGCAGCGCCGAGCGTTTCCCCCTCGCCCCCCCGGCGAGCAGGAAGGCTCCCATGCTGGCTGCCTGACCGAGGCAGATCGTCGCCACATCGGGGCGGATGTACTGCATAGTGTCGTAGATGGCCATGCCGGCGGTGACGATGCCCCCGGGGGAATTGATGTAGAGAAAGATGTCCTTCTCCGGGTCCTCGGCCTCCAGGAAGAGCATCTGGGCGATGACCAGGTTGGCCACGTTATCGTCAATCGGCCCGCCAATGAAGATAATCCGGTCTTTCAGGAGCCGGGAATAGATGTCGTACGCTCTTTCACCGCGCGCCGTCTGCTCCACTACAATGGGTACAAGGGTACTCATGGTAAACGCCCCCTCACGATGTATTGCACAAACGACTTTTATGTTTCATCCGCCGGCGTGGTTCCGGCGTCCTTGACCACGGCGTTGGCAACCAGTACGTCGATTGCCTTGTCGCGCATCAGGCCGCGGCGCAGGGACTGCAGCTCCCCGTGCTTTTCCAGGGTCTCCTTGAGCTGGCCCGCGTCCCGGCGGTAGTACTGGGCGAGGCGTTCGATCTCCTTGTCCAGTTCCTCGTCCTCCACCTTGATGCCCTCGGCCTTGGCGATGGCGTCCAGGACCAGCTCCCGCTTGACCCTGGCCTCGGCCTCCGGGCGCAGCTTGTCCGCCAGTTCCTCCCGGGAGGTGTTGGTCAGCCGGAAGTAGTCTTCTTCTTTCAATCCCTGCTGCACGATAGGCCGTAAGGCCTCTTCCATCATGCCTTCCAGGGCGCTCTCAATCATCTTCGCCGGAATATCCACGGTGGCGTTTTCCGCCGCCCTGGCCACGAGAGCATTCCTCACAACCGCCTCGGCCTGTTCCCGGGCCGTTTCCTCTAACTTATTCTTGATATCGGCCTTCAATTCCGCCAGGGTATCGAACTCGGAGACGTCCTTGGCGAACTCGTCGTCCACGGCCGCCAGTTCCTTCCGGCGAATACCCTTGACCGTCACGCGCAGGACGGCCTCTTTGCCGGCCACGGCCGGGTCATGGTAGTCATCGGCGAGCTTCATCCGGATCTCCTTCGTCTCGCCGATGGCCATCCCCGGGAGGCCCTCATCCAGTTCGGGCGCCAGGAAGCCCATTCCCACCTCGACCTGGCGGTCGCGCGCCTCGCCGCCGGCGAACGGCTGACCGTCCACCGTGCCCTCGTAGTCGATCGTCACCAGATCACCCTTCTCCACCCGGCCCTCTTCAAGGGTGACCAGCTTGGCATAGCGGTTCCGGAGCTGCTCGATCTCCCGGTCGATATCATCCTCGGTCACCGTTACCGCTGGGCGCTCCACCTCGAGGCCCTTATACTCGCCCACGGCAACCTCCGGCCGTACCTCCACCCGGGCTTTGAACGCCACGGGTGACCCTTCCTCGAGCTTGACCACCTCGAATTCCGGCCTGCTGATCGGCTCGATATCAAGCTCCCGTACCGCTTCCAGGTAACTGACCGGCAACAGGCTCTCGGCGGCGTCGTTGAGGAGCACTTCTTTGCCGTAGAAACGCTCAAAAATCGGCCGGGGGGCCTTCCCGGGCCGGAAGCCGGGAATTTTCGCGGTTTTCACGAGCCGGCGATAGGCCCGGTCGACGGCCGTTGCCAGGCGCTCCGGCTCCACCTCGATGTTCAGTACGACGGTGTGCTGGTCAACTTTTTCTGTGGTCGCCTTCATCTCAAGGTTGTCCTCCTCCTGCAAACCCGGCTACCTAACAATATAACCACCGGGATACCGGGACTTGCAAAAACGAATACCAGGGATTTCCCTGGCCATCAGCAAACCATATTATAGCATGTGCCCGTTCGGCCAGGCAAGCTGGTGGCAGGGAAATTTTACTGGGCCACGAATTGACACGAAGAAGCAAGTGAAAGGTGGTCTGACCAAGCATTGTGCTTTCAAGAAGGGGACCTGGTGATATTTATCGACCACCAGGGACGCCAAAAGCTCCAACGCCTCCGTGCGGGCGCCCGGTTGGCGACCCACCGCGGTTACATTGAACACGCCGACGTCATCGGCCTCCCCCCGGGGAGCGTGCTCCACACCACCCAGGGCAAGCAGATCTATGCCTTCCGTCCCTCGCTGGCGGACTACACCATGAACATGTCGCGCAAGAGCGGGATCGTTTACCCCAAGGACACGGCCTACATCCTCTTCCACGCGGACATTTTCCCTGGGGCGCGAGTGGTCCAGGGGGGTGTCGGCTCCGGGGCCCTGCTGCTGGCCCTCGCCCGCCAGGTGGGGCCCCAGGGCCTCGTCGTGGGCTATGACGTCCGGCAGGACATGCTCGACCACGCGGCGAAGAACCTGGCCGCCTGGGCCGGGGAGACGCCGCAGGTCCGGCTCCGGCTGGCGAACATTTATGAAGGGATTGCGGAGCGGGACCTGGATGCCGCGGTTCTCGACGTGCCGGAGCCATGGGAAACCGTCGGGGCACTGGCCGAGGCGCTCAAGCCCGGGAGGTTCGCCGTCGCCTATGTCCCCTCGATCCGGCAGGCCGAGCGTTTCACCGGCGCCCTGCGGGCCAGCCGGGCCTTTACCCTGGTCGAAACGGTGGAGGTGCTGGTCCGGGACTGGTACATCTGGAACCGTGCCGTACGCCCCAACCACCGCATGGTGGGCCATACCGGCTTCCTGACCATCGGCCGGCGCGTGGTCGGCCTCCCCATGGATGAAGAACAGGCCGACCCGGACCGGGCGGCGGACCAGGAGAGCATCTGAATGGCGGCGGAAAAGGGCAAGGGCGGAGCCTCCGGCCGCCGCCGGACCTTCCTGGACGGCAAAACCTGGGCCCGCTATTCGATCAGCGTCTGGAACGACGTCAACCGGACGGCCGAGGAACGCCGCCTGGGACACCCCGCAATGTTCCCGCTCGCGCTGCCATCCCGCCTGATCGAGATTTTTACCCTCCCGGGCGATCTGGTTCTGGACCCTTTCGCCGGCACGGGCAGCACGGTCCTTGCCGCCGTCCGGCTGGAGCGCCGGGGCCTGGGCCTGGAGATTGACCCCGATTACGCCGCCGCGGCCCGGGAGAGGCTGGCGGCCGTTCCGGACGCTGAGGCAACGGCCCGGATTTACTGTGCCGACGCCCGGCGGATCAGTGACTTTACGGCCCCGGAGACGGCGCGCCTATGCGTCACGTCCCCTCCCTACTGGAACATCCTCAGCCGGCCGCGCACGGCCGACCGCCGGTCGCCCCGCGACTACCAGGGTATGGCCGGCGACTTGAGCCGTATCACCGATTACCGCGAGTTCATCGCCGCTCTGGGGGAGGTTTTCGCCGCCGTGCGGCGGGTCCTCGTCCGGGACGGCTACTGCGTGGTCAACGTGATGGACCTGCGTAAGAAATCCACCTTCTACCCGCTGCACATGGACCTCGCCCGGGAACTTGAGACCCGGGGGTATTTCCTCGACGACATCATCGTCTGGGACCGCCGCACCGACTACAACAGCCTGCGCCCGCTGGGCTACCCCTACGTCTTCCGCGTCAATAAGGTCCACGAATTCCTGCTCGTCTTCCGGTGCCGCAATTAGGCAAGTCCGCTTCCGGTATGCCCGGGTCGGCGTTTGGCAGGGTTATCGGGACTCCGGTACCAGCAAAAGGGGGCTTTCGTCCTATGGCCAACGTTGCCGGTGTCTGACAACATAAGGCTAGATCGTCTTGCCAGGTTCGCTTAGGGGGTCGGGAATCAGTGTTCCGCAGTCGGGCGGAGCGCACAAAGGATCTTATCCTGCTGGCGGCGCGGCGCTGCTTCGCCGCCAGAGGTTTTGACGGGGCCACGATGGACCTTATCGCCGCCGAGGCCGGCGTCAACAAGGCGCTGCCCTATAACTACTTCACCAACAAGCAGGACCTCTATGCCGCAGTGACCAGGGAATGCTTCCTCCGGCAGGTGGAATCAATGCCTGACGAACGGGACAAGAGCCCGGCGGAGCGTGTGCGCCTGATACTGGGCGCCCTGCTGCGGGCCCTGTGCGCCGATCCCGAATGCGCCCAAATCCTCAGGTGGGAATTGGCCGGAGGCGCCTCGGCGTGCCTGACGGCGACGCGCAACGGAAAGAAGCCGATCCTTGAGCGCTTGACCGAAGCCATTGCCGAAGGGGCCCGGGACGGCAGTTTCCGCCCCGGTCTCGAGGTGAGGGAGGTCGCCCTGCATATCCTGATCCTGGCGCAGTCCTATTTTATCTGCCGTGAGACCTTCGAGGATGAACTCGGTATCGGCCTGGAGACCTTCAGTGAACCGGCCGCCATCGACCGTGTGACGGACTACTGCTTACGGGTTCTCCTCCCTTGAAACAATCCCATACTCCACATACCCCACAAGCGGGACGGCTCCCACCCGGGGGCCGTCCCGCTCCCCTTTAAGACCGCCCCGCCGGGACGGCTTCGGCATCAGGATACCCCCCGCCGGCGGCACCACCAGAACCAACCGGCCGCCATGACAAGGGCCAGCAAGAGCATTCCCAACCCTACCGGCAGCCACCTGTCAACGCCGCCGGACAGCCCGTCGTCCGTACCGGTGAGCGCCGGCAGCACCACGGCCTCCACACCTTCCCCCGGCGGCGGGTAGATCTGTACCTCCCGGCCGGTTTCGTGGTGACGCCAGAAGAGCTTCTTCCGAATACCGTAGAAGTCCCCGCCGGCGAAGCCCCCGTGGTTGAGCCACCACTGGACGGCGGCCAGCCCGTCCGGACCGCAGTAACCGTCCAACACGTTCAGCGTCTTCGGGTCCAGGGAACTGACCCTGTAGACCCCGAGCGCGTTGCGGTAGCCCCCGACGGGCAGGCGGTCCAGGGAGATCAGCACCAGGTCCCCGGGCGCCACCCCCGGCCCGAGCCAGCCCGGCGCCCGTAAAACGGCGACCGTCCGTCCCGGGTCCTCCCCGCTCACCACCCGGGACACCTCCACGGTGACCGTGGTCTCCCCCGATTCCCGGACCATGCCCAGCACCAGGGCGTCCTGGTTGGTGCTGTAGAGCATGCGGTACCAGGGGTCGCCGGCCCAGGCCGCCCCCGGGCTGAGGACCAAGGCGCCGAGCAACAGGAAAAACAAAACCCGCCGGCCGTAACAGCGCATCCAGTCATCCCCCTCTATCCCTGTTTATAATCTAAGACGTTACACATATCTTTCCGGTTTGTGGAACGGACAAAAACCGGCCGGTTCTTCAAGCGTTTGACCCGGCGCATGGGTGACATTTTCTCAGACCGCTTACGCCTCCGGAACCCCGTCTTGACGGGCACTGGTGGGTTTGGTATACTAAACTTTGCGTGGTGGGCATAGCTCAGCTGGTCAGAGCGCCAGACTGTGGATCTGGAGGTCGAGGGTTCGAAGCCCTCTGTCCACCCCATTCTTCATCTATTGGGGCGTAGCCAAGCTGGTAAGGCAGCGGACTTTGGATCCGCCATTCGTTGGTTCGAATCCAGCCGCCCCAGCCAAAAATGTCCTGAAGTGAGCCATTAGCTCAGTTGGTAGAGCACCTGACTTTTAATCAGGGTGTCGCTGGTTCGAGTCCAGCATGGCTCACCAATTTTATATGCGGGCGTGGCGGAACGGCAGACGCGCCAGACTTAGGATCTGGTGGGGAACACCCGTGGAGGTTCAAGTCCTCTCGCCCGCACCAGGCCTGAAAAGCAAGGGTTTCGGCACCTGGCCGAAACCCTTTTCGTTTGGTTGAGCCTTGATACTTAAGAGGCTCTTTCCGCTTCCGGCGCGGGATGCCCGGGGGTCGGTTCGTCCTTCTCTTTCGCTTCTTCCTTCCGTTTCCGCAGCCAGTCAACCGCAAGCACCAGCAGCACCAGCACCAGCGGCAGCCAGGTCTCCACGTAAGGAATGCTCGCGGTCAAGAATCCGCCGATCAGGTGGTCGTGCACAATCATCCTGCCCGCCGTCCAGGCGACCACCGCCGCCCCAAGAGCGACAATGGCCGGGAACCGGTCCATCAAGCCCAGGACAACGGTGCTGCCGCCGACGATAATCGGAACGCTCAGGGCCAGGCCGAAGATGACCAGGCCCGGGTGCCCGTTCGCCGCGCCTGCGATGGCCAGGATGTTGTCAGTTCCCATCAGCAGGTCGGCAAAGACGATCGTCTGAATCGCGCCCGCCACGGTGTTTCCACCGGCGCGTAGGCGGCCCTTCGGCGCCGGGTCCCCGGACCGCGGTTCCTGTTTCAAGAGCTTGAGGGCGATCCAGAACAACAGGAGCCCGCCGACAAACTGCAGGGCGGGGATCATCAACAGCCAGACGGCGATGACGGCCAGGGCTCCGCGCACGGCCACCGCCCCCACGGTTCCCCAGATGATGGCCTGACGGCGAAGCCGCGCAGGCAACATGCGGCTGGCCATGGCGATAATAATGGCGTTGTCGGCCCCGAGAACCAGGTCCATAACGACTATGCTTCCTATGGCCGCCAGAGTCTCAAGCATCGAAGCGCTTGTCCCCTTCCCTTCAAACTAAAAGACCTTCCACCTTGCGGTAGAAGGTCTCGCCGGCAGATCCAAGCTACCCAGCAAAGCCGGAGACCGGACGGTCCCGTATTGACGGCCGTTGCTGTTAGGCTACTCCCCTTCCAATTAAGCAACTCAATTATACCCCGTACCTCTCCAGGATGGCAAGAGTTTTGTGCATTGCCGGTTCGAATGCACCATCTGCTTGGGGCGGCATAACATGGAATGACCGACAAACATACCCACCAGAAAGGAGGTTCACCCATGGGAGACTTCGGAGCTTCCGGCCACGGCTCGCTGCTGATGATCATCATTATTATTGTTGTGGTGCTGGTGCTTTTCGGCATCCTCTAGCCCGCCGAAATTCCCCCGGCTGAACCGGATGGGATATAGACCGTGACAGCAAGTACTCTCCACCTGAAAAGTCTGTCAATAACACAGAAAGGAGGTTTACCCATGGGAGACTTCGGCGCATCCGGCAGCAATAGCATGATCATTGTTATTCTGGTGATTGTGGTGCTGTTGGTGATTTTCGGCGTGATCTAAGCAGCCGAAACCGTGACAGCAAGCACTTTCCGCCTGAGGAGCCTGTCAAGAATACTGAAAGGGGGGGTTACCCATGGGAGATCTCGGCGCATTAGGCAGTCACGGGTCGTTGCTCTTGATCATCCTCATCATCATTGTGCTGTTTATGCTTCTCTAAAGGGCTGATTTCCCGTTAAGCCCTTCTACGGGCAATACAACGGTGGCCTCCACCATGGTGGGTGGAGGCTGCTATTTTGTTAACAGTTTTCCATTAGTTACCATATAATGAAACCGCAGAAAAGTTTTGCGACCTCCTCACCTGGCGACCAACCTTAGCGGGTGCGCAAGCACCCGCCTTTTTTACCCCTTGAGGGGGATAGAGCCGTCGCTTTTCGGCCAGACTTAGGCCAACATCCCTGGAACCAAGGTGGTGAGGACTGTGTCCTGCTATGATTGCAAGCACTTCAAGGTGAACGCTCCGTTTTCCCGGGGACGGGGCATGTGCGGCGCGGCCCAGGTCGCGGTAAACAGTACCGTTTATGGCGAGGATAACTGTCCCTACAACGCCTTCAGTCGGCGTGAAGCGGAAGACGGGGCCTACGAGGAATGGTGAGCGATTCTTATCGCAGGCAAGCAGAGAGGCGGCCCTTGCCGGGCCGCCTCTCTCTGTCCTGTGTGACTCTCCCGTCTACCTGACCACCATTACATTAGCCGCTTGCGGGCCACGATCACTGTTTACGATGTCGAACTGAACACTCTGGCCTTCTTCCAGGGACCGGAAACCCTCCGCCTGAATCGCCGAGTAGTGGACGAAGACGTCTGTACCGTCTTCGGCATGGATGAACCCGAAACCCTTATCGTTATTGAACCACTTGACAGTACCAAACACTGGTGATTTACCTCCTAGAATCAAAAGAAAAATGGGATATCCGTAGTCTCTCTCCCCGGCCGAAACGGGATACACTCTGGTTAGTATAAACAATTTCCAGAACAAGACCTAGAAGCGGACGTACCGTGTATATCGGCGTTGTACCTGCCTCTCCACGCAATCCAGCTTGACAAAAAGAAGGACCAGCCAAAAAACGAGAAACAGCTCCCGCGCGGACAACGGAGAATGCAGGATTTCCCTGAAGAGGAGCCCCGCCCCGAACGTCAACACGGCAGAGACCATCAGTTGGCCGAGCAAGGACATTGGCCATCCCCTCCCAGCAATGCTAACGGTAGTATTCATCCTCCCTCCGACAAAGTCCTTTCCATTCACTACAAAGCTGGATATAAAATTCCATGTTATTTTTGGTACAAGTGGCCATGCCCTCTCTCAAACCGTGTTCGTGATAGAATGGAGCAGGAGGTGGGTACCAAATGGCCGGAAAGGTTGTCGGGGTCTGCATCAGTGAGAAACGCGGGACGGCGAAAAAGAACGTGGGGCGGGGCTACCTCCGCGCGGGCTTGGGCCTGGAGGGAGACGGCCACGCCGGCACCTTTAAGGAAGTCAGCCTGGCAATGGCGGAGAGCGCCCGTCGTCTGGCCGGGGAACACAACCTGGAGGCGGTGCCGGGAGACTTCGCCGAGAATATCCTTATCGAAGGGATCGATCTCAGGACGGTCACGGTCGGTCAGCGCCTGCGTGTCGGGGCCGCTCTGTTAGAGGTGGTCCAGATCGGCAAGGATGTGCAGCCGCACCACTACTCCTTTCACGGTTTGCGGCTCCTTCCCACGGAGGGTGTCTTCTGCCGTGTCCTGGGAAGCGGTCCGGTCGCCGTCGGGGATCCCGTGGAACTGGTGACCGGGGCATAAGAGACTGGCGTCCCGGGCAGGATTCGAACCCGCGACCCGCGGCTTAGAAGGCCGCTGCTCTATCCAACTGAGCTACCGGGACGCAATTCGGTCGTCAGAGGTCGGACGTCAGTCGTCAGTAACAGAAGAAATTGGCCCCTGGCCAATTTGAAGTACGTTTATGGAGCGGGTGAAGGGAATCGAACCCTCGTACCCGGCTTGGAAGGCCGGTGCTCTACCATTGAGCTACACCCGCCCGGACATATAATAGTATAGCCGAATCCGCCCCTCCGGTCAAAGTTTTTCACTACTACAACCACAAAGCCGGCGATGTCTTTCAACGGTCACACAGCACGCGCCGAACCAGGCCTGCCACCTGGGCCAGGGCCCTTCCCCGGTGGCTGATCCTGTTCTTGGCGTCCATATCCAACTCGGCGAAGGTCCGGCCAAGGGACGGAACGTAGAAGAGGGGGTCGTATCCGAAGCCGTTTTCTCCCCGGGGTTTGTCCAGGATTACACCTTCGCTGACCCCTTCGGCCGTGTATACCTCCCCCTCCGGGGTGGCCAGCGCGACCACGCAGCGGAAGCGGGCGGTACGCTTTTCGGGGGGTATCCCCTCCAGCAGGCGCAGCAACTTGGCGTTGTTGGCCGCATCGTCTTTCGGCTCGCCGGCGAAGCGGGCGGAATGAACTCCCGGCGCACCGCCCAGGGCGTCGACATCCAGGCCGGAGTCGTCGGCGAGCGCGGTCTCCCCCGTAAGCCGGGCGACTTCCCGTGCCTTGAAGACGGCGTTGGCCTCGAAGGTCTCGCCCTCTTCCGGGATTTCCGGCAGACCGGGATAGTCGGCCAGGGAAACCACATCCACCCCCAGCGGCCCGAGGATGGAAGCCAGTTCCCGGACCTTCCCCGCGTTCCTGGTCGCCAAAACTAAACGCCGCACCTTATTCCCCGCCTCCGTATGCCCCGACCCGGTTCCCGAGTTCGCCCAGGACATCTTTCTGGTACCGCACCAACTCGGCTATGCCCTTCTTGGCGAGTTCGAGCAGGCGATCCATCTCGGCCCGGTCGAACGTCGCTTCCTCGCCCGTTCCCTGAACCTCTACAAAACGGCCCCCACCGGTCATGACCACGTTCATGTCCACGGTGGCGGCCGAGTCCTCGGCATAGCAGAGGTCAAGGCACGCCTCCCCGTCAACCATCCCCACGCTGACGGCCGCCACAAAGTCCTTGATCGGCAAGGCGGGCCGTACCCCAGCCTGCACCAGCTTCTGGCAGGCGTCGGTCAGGGCAACAAAGGCCCCGGTAATGGACGCCGTCCGCGTCCCGCCGTCGGCCTGGATCACGTCGCAGTCCAGGTGGATGGTCCGCTCACCAAGCGCCTCCAGGTCCACCACGGCCCGTAAGGAGCGTCCAATGAGGCGCTGGATCTCCAGGGTGCGGCCTCCCTGGCGTCCCTTGGCCGCCTCACGCAGGGTTCGTACTTCGGTGGCGCGGGGGAGCATGCCGTACTCCGCCGTCACCCAGCCCTTACCGGTGCCTTTGAGGAAAGGCGGCACCTTGTCGTCCACGCTGGCCGTGCAGATGACCCGCGTGTCACCCATCTCGATCAGTACCGACCCCTCGGCGTACTTGTTATAGTGGCGCACCATCTTGACGGGGCGCAGTTCACCGGGCTCCCGGCCGTCGATACGTGTCATCAGCTAAATCTCCTCCAGTTCATAAATCCGCACCTCACTTGCCGCCAGGGCCTCGCGGCCCAGCGCACGGGCGGCCTCGGCCTTCAGCCGCCCGACGTCGTACTCCGGGTAAATATGGGTCAGGGAAAGCCAACGCACCTGTGCCCGCCGGGCCGTCTCCCCGGCCTGGGCCGCGGTCATGTGGGCGCCCTGGAGGAATTCCAGGTCCTTCTCCAGCCCGCTGGCCTCGGCCAGCAGGAGGTCGGCGCCCGCGGCAAAGGCGACGATCTCCTCGCGAAAGGCGGTATCCCCCGTGTAGACCAGGCGCCGCCCCCCGGCGCTGCAGGAGAGGGCGTAGCCGGGTAGGGGATGCTCTCCCGGAACCCACGCGACACGTACCGCGCCGACCGTTAATTCCCCGCCCGCCATATCCTCCAACCGGCGGACCTCGAAGGCGTCGTCCCAGGACGCCAGGCGCGAATAATCCTCCGCCGGGGCGCCCGGGGCATAAACCGGGAGCCGGCCGCTGCGGCTTCCGTCCTTCAGCGCTCCTTTGATAGCGTGCCTTAAGGCCGGCAGGTCCGCGCAGTGGTCGGGATGGAAATGCGAAACAAAGACCGCCGTAAGCCTGCGGAAGTCGGTGACCCGGGCCAGGCGGCCGAAAACGCTATGCCCGCAGTCTAGAAGGATCCGCGTTTCTCCGGCGCTGACCAGGTAACCCGAACAGGCCTCGTCCGGGCGCGGGTAAGGCGCCCAGCACCCCAGAACCTCGATGCGCAAGCAAGGTTCACCTCCCAGCCTCTTTTAACTTGCCCCAACGGCGGGACAAACAGACGGGGGGAGATCCCCAACCCTCGTTGGAGAGGTCCTTAGCGGGCCCCCGTAACTCACATGCTACTGCAGCATTTCCAGGAAGGCCTCCAGGCGGATGCGCGTACGGGCGTCCAGGGCGCCCGGCTTGTCGGCCTCCAGCGTCAGCACCGGCACCTTGAGTTCCTGCCGCACGATCAGGTCCTCGATCTGGCGGTAACAGAAGCTCTGCGCATAGTGCAGGACCCCCTGGATACGCCGCCGGGCAATTTCGCGCTTGATGTCCTGCAGGCGATAGAAAATGCCGTAGGGGTATGTGTAGAGGCGGTACTGTTCTATCAGGTCCGGGGTGTCGAAAGGCATAGAGAACTGCCGCTGGGTCTCGTTGAAGACCACCCTCGCCCCGCGCTCTTCCAGAAAATCATAGAGATCATCCATAATCGGCGGCACCCCGATGTAGCCAAGGCGCACTTGCTCCCGGCGCGGCGGCGCCTCCCGGGCCTCAGCGAGCAGGCGCCGCACGTCGCGGGCGAAACCCTCCGGGTCACCGTTGAAGTCGCTGCAGGAGACCTGCCACAGGTGGTTTGCCCGGCCCCCGACCCGGTCCTCCTCCCAGGTCAGGCGGTCCAGTTCGTGCACCAGGCGGCGAACGACGTTCAGGCGTTCCCTGGCGGCCGTCACCGCGGCCCACTCCACGCCGAACCAGGCCGCCAGCTTTTCGATCTGCAGGCGCAGGAGATCGTAATCACGGTCAAAGGGGTAGGCGAAGGGGATGATGGTGACGCCGGCCAACTGCAGGGTTTCCATCAGGGCGTGGGTGTTGGAGCAGTCGCCCTGGGTCACCGCAATAACCGTCCTGATGGTCTCGTCGGCCAACACCGTGCTGTAAATGCCCTTGATCCAGGCGCAGACGTTACGCGGGTAACCCGCCGTCTCAGCGCGCTCGACCAGGGCGCGCGGGTCCTCGGCGGTAATAAAGACGTTATTCAGGTCCACGGGCACCCACCCGGCGGCGTAGACCACCTCCACGGGCACCGTGGTCGTGATCCCGACTCTCTTCAAGGACGTACCTCTTTGACAGGTTTTGCCCCCAGTTTACCACCGCGGGGACGAACCATTCAACCGGTAAGGCGCAGCCGGTCGACGGCAAACGGCCCCCGCCGGGTGCAGAGCGCTGCGGTGCGGGCAAAAGAGACGGCGTCCCCGCTGACATAGTAGCGATGTAGCGGGTTTAACACCGGCGGGCCCAGAAGGCCCAGGCGGGCCATGTCCTCCCTCACCTCGGCCACGGCCGCCGCCGCCGGATCGACGACGACCACCCCGGGCCCCAACAGCCGGCGGATCAGTCCGCCCAGGAAGGGATAGTGCGTGCAACCCAGGAGCAAGCAGTCGATCCCCCGGCGCTGCAACGGCTCCAGGTACCCGCGCAGGGCAGCCTCGGTACGCGGGGTGTCCAGTTCCCCCGCCTCGACAAGCGGCACCAGGCGCGGAGCCGGCATGCCGAAAACCTCGGCGTGGGGCGCCAGGGCTTGAATAGCCTGGATATGAGCCCCGCTGCGGATCGTGGCCTCGGTCGCCAGGACGCCGATGCGCCCGCTGCGGGTCGCTTCCACCGCCGCGCGGGCCCCGGGCCGGATAAGCCCCATCATCGGCACCGGGTACCTCCGGCTCAACGTCTCCAGGGAAACGGCGGAACTCGTATTACAGGCGAAAACGATATACTTCGCCCCCTGTTCGATCAGGAAGCTGACAATGCGGTCGCCGAAGGAAATGAGTTCCCCGGCCGACCGGCCGCCGTAAGGAACGTTGGCCGTATCCCCGAAGTAAATGACCGGCTCCCCCGGCAGGGTGCGGAAGATCTCCTCGGCCACCGTCAAGCCGCCCACACCGGAGTCAAAAAGGCCGATCACACCCGGTTTTCCCAATCTTTACCCCGCCTCCCTGTCTGCCGTTCCCCCCGGCACTCCCCTTAATTATAGGATATGTGCGGGATCATAGCATCCGCAAAAATTGGTCGCCGGCAAATGAAAGGCCGCGGTTTTCGGCCGCGGCCCGGGCAGGAGCGGCGGTCTAGTCTTCCAGGAACTCCAGGATGGCGTCCACCACGGCGCCGGCCGCCTTGCGGCGGAAGTCGTCCCGGGCGAGCAGGCTCTCCTCCTCCGGGTTCGAAATGAAGGCCGCCTCGGCCAGAACCGAAGGGATGTCGGTGGCCCGGATGACCGCAAAACCGGCTGTTTTGACGCCGCGATCCGGCCGCTGCAACTCCGCCAGGAGGTGTTTGTGAATGAGTTGCGCCAAACGGGCTCTTTCCTCGGCCTGTCCCGCCGCGGCCGCGTTATCCGGCTGCGCGCAATAGTACGTCTCCGTTCCCACCGGGGAACTCGTAGTGTGAGAATTGCAGTGGACGCTCACGAACAGGTCGGCGGCCGCGGCATTGGCGATCGCCGCCCGCTCGTAGAGGTCGACGAAACGGTCATCATCGCGCGTGAGCACCACGTTGACCCCTCGCTGTTCAAGCAATCGCGCGGTTTCCAGGACGATGGCCAAGGTTACGTCCTTCTCTTTCAACCCGGTAGCGCCGATGGCCCCGGGGTCGGAGCCTCCATGCCCGGCGTCGAGAACCACCGTCCGGTCCTGGAGGGCGTTACTTACCGTCCAGAACTCCAGGACCAACGTCCGCCGGTCTGAGGACAGCCGGGCCTTATAACGTGTCTTGGACAGAGGCGCGCGAAGATCGCAAACGATACGCGCTCGGTCGGGATCGGTCTGCCAACCGAAACGCAAACCGCCAAGCGTTTTCGAATTAACCTTTGCGTCGGACGGCAGATCCCCCTGCGGCACGCCGGTGATGTCGAACACGACCCGGTCCGGGTTCCGTAGAATGAAGACCCCGTACCCCATCGCCGTGGGGGTTTCAATGATCACCCTTGTACGGCTGCCGCCGGTCTCCGCTTTGACGGTCAGGCTTTCGCCCGCCGGGGCGTCTCCCCGGCTGGGAGGGGCAAGCCCCGCGATATTGACCTGGCTCCGGTCCACCCAGCCGACCGTGCCGCCCGGCGTACGTACCTTGAGCCAGCCGCCCTTCACTTCGACAATCGGTAGCGAGCTGCCGCGGCTGGCGCTGGCGACCGCCCTGTAAGTGGCGGCCGGGCCGCCGCGCAGGTCGGCGACGTCCACCGCTACCTGGGCCATACGGCCGACAACGTCCTCTTCAATATCCCCGCCGGAAGACGGCTCCGCTCCTCCGGAAGCCGGGGGATCCGGGGGAGCCGACGGTTTGGGCGGCAACGCGGGCGTACCCGGCTCCGGGGCCGGCGACGGCGCCGGCGCCGGGGCGGGCGGGGGCGTATCCCGGCGGATGTTCACCAGCCAGCCGGCCACCCAGGCCACCCTGCCGTCGCCTGTTTGCACCTTCACCCATTGCCCCGATTTCCCCAGCAGCTTGAGATCCGTTCCGGCGGGAACGCCCCCCACTTGAGCGTGGCTGTTCCCGGGGCCGCTGCGCAGGGTAACGGCTCCCTTGGTCTGGGCTACATACTCCGGCGCGGCGGACGAAGTCGGGGCGGGAGACGGTACCCCCGGGGCCGGGTCGGGCGAGGGCGTATCCCGGCGGATGTCCACCAGCCAGCCGGCCACCCAGGCCACCCTGCCGTCGCCTGTTTGCACCTTCACCCATTGCCCCGATTTCCCCAGCAACTTGAGATCCGTTCCGGCGGGAACGCTCCCCATTGGGGTATGGCTGTTCCCGGGACCGCTGCGCAGGGTGACGGCTTCCTTGGTCTGGGCCACGTACTCCGGCGCGGTGGACTCGATGCGTACGAGTTCGCCATAAATCCAGGACGAACGGCTCTCTTTGCTGACCTTGTACCATCCGGGAGCCGTGTCGAGGACCGCCAGCCGCTCGCCCTTATAAGCCTCCCCGACCTTGGCGTAAGTTGTCGCCGGACCCTGGCGCAGATTGGCCACCGCCGTTTGTACCACGGCCGTCTGCCCCGCCGAGGCCGGCAAAGCCGCCAGGCATAGACTCACGGAGACCAGGATCAGCAGGCTTACAAAGGTTAGCAGCCTTCCGGCCGACACGACATCGCCCCCCGGACCATGCTTTAATCCTGCATTCTACACTTTTCGGCAAGATCCTCTCCAGGCTGGAAAAAAGTCAAAATGATGGTCCCAGATGAGAATTTTACCGTCTCTTAAGAACTAAGTCCATGGCAACGTCTTTTGTGTCACTCCGTTTTGTTATAAGTTCGCATAAAAATAAAAAAAATAAGGGGCGAACATTCGGGAAAAAGGAGTGTCCGGTTTGCCCCGCCGCTTCCTATTTATGGTACTCCTCTTGATAACCGCGTTGTTTGCCCCCGTGCCGGCGGCCGGTGCGTCCTACCATCTATGCCCCTTGACCTGTGACGAAAACCTGGTAATCCGCCCGGAGGGCGAGGCTTCGGCAGAGGATATCCGGGCCCTGCAAAGGGAGCTGCACCTCGCCGGGTATTACCGCGGTCCCATCAGCGGCGTCTACGACACGGTCACGGCGGAAGCCGTGCGCCGGTTCAAAAGCGACCTCAACCTCCCGGCGGACGCGGTTGTCGAAACCCGCACCTGGGAAAAGCTCAGCGCCGCCATTGAGCCGGTCGCCACCGAGGAGATCCCTCCCCCGACCGGAGAGGTGGCCATCGTCATCGACGTCCGCAACCGTACCCTTACGATCATGTCCGACGGCCGCCCGTACCGCCAGTTCCCCTGCGCGGTCGGGAAGAATGAGACGCCGTCCCCCACGGGCAACTGGAAGATAAAGCGCAAGGCCGTCAACTGGGGCACCGGGTTCGGCACCCGCTGGATGGGGCTTTCGGTCTCCTGGGGGATTTACGGGATTCACGGTACGAACAAGCCCGGCTCCATCGGCAGCCAGGCAAGCCACGGCTGTTTCCGGATGTTCAACCGGGACGTGGAGACGATTTACCCCTGGGTCAAGGTGGGGACCCCGGTTTACGTAATCGGCAACCCCCTGGGGCCGAATCCCCGGCCGGAGCTGGTCCTGAACTCCCGGGAACCGGCGGTGTTGGAGATGCAGCGCACTCTGTCCCGCCTGGGCTACTATCATGGCCCGATCGACGGGATTTTCGGCCCGGGAATGGAAAAGGCCGTGATCCAATTCAGGAAGGATCACGGCCTGCGATACGACAACCGCGTCTTGGATGACATCTATGAGGCTCTCGGCCTCTAAGACAAATGATGTCCGGAAAACACCGGGCCTCGTCGGATACCCTTTGGTCTTACCGCCCCTGCACCGGCCGGCGCCGCGGCCTGTCGGCCATACGCGCCTGGCGTTCCGCCAGGTGCCTCTTTTTGAGGGGTGGCACGATAAACAACACATAGGCGACCACCGCCAGGAGGCTGGCGGCCAGAGCCCCGGCCACGCGCCAGTCGCTGGTCAGCACGGCCGCTCCCAGCAGGCCGAAGACGACCGTTGTCGCCAGGGGGATCCCCACGCCTCCCGGCACCCGGAAAGGACGCTCCACATCAGGCATTTTCTTGCGCAGGGAAAGCACCGCCCAGCCCACCAGGGCGTAAACCGCGCATTCCACGCCCGCCGCCATGCCGACGATGACCTTCGCCACGCCGTCACCGGCCCAGAGTACGTAAGCGGAGAACACAACCCCGACCAGGACAATGGCCACGATTGCCGCCCACGGCGTGAAATAGCGCATGGAAACCCTGGCGAACCATTTCGGGAGGAGACCTTCGCGCGCGGTGGCATACACAAAACGCGAAACGCTGATCAGCCCGGCGTTGAAGGTCTTGATGCTCGCCGCCAGGCTTAAGACGACCATCCAGGCCGCTCCCGCGGGTCCCAGCGCTTCCTGCGCAAAGACCATCTGCGGGGCGGGCGCCGCGGTCAGGGCGGACCGGAAAACGGTGGCCGTCATCGCCACGGTCAAGAGGGCGTAGGTTACGCTCAGGATCCCCAAAGCGATGAACATGCCTTTGGAGATGGTGCGGATGCCGGTGACCTCCTCCGCCAGCGGCGTCACCCATTCAAAGCCGATATACAGGAAGACGCCGAGGGCCATGGCGTTGACGAAGCCGCCGAGGCTTCCGGGCGCCAGGGGCGCCTCAAGCTGGAAATGAACCTTCGAAAGGGCGAGGAGGGCCATAAGGATGAGCGAGGGAATCAAGGCGTAGGTGACCAGGTCCTGGAAGTTGCCGGCGAACTTCACCCCGCGGATATTCAAGGCGCCGATGATGATGAACATCGCCACCAGCCAGGCCAGCGGCGGCACCTGGGGGACGGCGGAGGACAGGACATGGGAGAGGACAAAGCTTTCCGCGCCGAGGACGGCCGTGACCACGCCCATGTAGAGGAGGGAGATGGTGATCGCGGGCCGCTCCCCGAAGGTCCGTTCAAAGTAAACCCTTACGCCGGCGGCCGAGGGAAGGAAGCCGTTCAACTCGGAGAAGCACGCCGCGGCCAGAAAGCACAGCGCCCCGCCCGCCAGGATGGCCAGCCAGGCGGTGTCCCCGGCCAGGTAGGAGGCCACCTGCACGGCGGCGAGGAAGGACGAACTGGCCAGGGCGATACCCGCACTGGTGGCGACGACGGTGCGCAGGGAGAGAACACGCTTCAGCGCCACCCGGTTATTCACCCCAAATCATGAGGGAAATGAAGTCCAAGCGCAGCACGTCGTCCTCTTCACCCAGGACCTTCAGGTTACCTTTTAAATATGGCTCGGTGGGCGTGATGTCACCGTAAAAGAGGTCGACCAGCGTCTCGCTGTCCCCCAGCACCGTCAGGTGCGGCGGCTCCCCGGGAGCCCCTTCGCTCAGGGTAAGGTCCCCGCCCTTCAGGGTGAGGGTGTGCTCGGAATCGACATCGGTGGCGCGCACCAGGACCGTGCGGTCCCAGTCGCGGTTCATTGCTTTCAACTTGGCGTTGTTGTTATACCCCTCGCAAAACGCTATCAGGCTTTCGTGAATTTCTTCATGTAATGCCATGAGTGCCTCCAGGTTTAGGCTCGGCGAGCTTAGTTTAGTTTCCGGATCTTGGGCTCAAAGTTCAGGCGGCGCAGGAGATCCAGGTAGTCGTCGGGCGTGATCGCCGACAGAGGCTTGGCAAGCAAGGCCACCAGCACCCCCTCCATCACGTTGGTGCCGAAGGAGCGGCCGTCCAGCTCGGGGGTGGTGGTGATCAGGTAACCCGCGCCCCGTTCGCGCAAAAGATTCACGTCCGAGGGGGTGGTGGTATTGGTCACGATGATCTGGCCTTCAAGCTGTGCCGGCAGGAAACGCCGGACCATGTGGAAGTCCCCGGCGATGACCCGCGCTTCCTTGTAAAAGGGAGCGAACTTGGCCGCCTTCTCCTCGTCCACCGTCTCCTGTTTCTTGCCCGTGGGGTAGATCATGTGGAACGGCATCTTGCAGATTTCCGGCAGGAGCTTGTTGGCGATCTGTTCCAGTTCGGCCAGAGTGCGGATGGGGTAAGGCACACCCATCGCGAAGATCAGGTCCCCGAAGATCATATCGCACCCCGCTTCGACAAAGGCCTCGGCCATGCCGAAACGGTCGGCGGCGCTCACCATCAGCACCTTGGTCCCCGGCGGGATGAGGTCGGTTTTCCGCGACAGGTAACGGACGACCTCCCGCTCCAGGGTGTTCTTGAGCCCGCTCCCGTCGACGACCGGGGTCACCTTGACGGCTTCAAGGAGCTTTAGGGCATCCTGGATTACATACTGCTGCTGGCCGACGTACAGGTACACGTCGATGCCTCCCAGGCCGATCGCGTCCACGTTACCGTCGAGTTCCTTCAGGGTGGCAATCGCCTTCTCCATATCCCCGTCGGTGCCCCGGCGGCTGATCTCGAAGGGTTGTCCGAGGAAGGAAACATCCACCCGGTGGTCACGCTTCGATGAACCCAGACTGACACTGACGACACGCTTTGGGGCCATTTTCCGCACCCCCTTTAACTGCGTACCATTTTAACTAAAATTCCACAGAATGACAAGGTACAAAGGTACATCAGGTCAGCCCGCCGCAGCGCCGTACGATCCCTTCCGCCTCCCGCAGCCGCCCTTCGTCGGTAACCACGGTGACCAGGTAATTGTAGCCGCCCGCCGGAGCACCCCCGGTGCCGGCCATCCCGCTGGCCGACGGGTGGGCGGCCAGGAGAACGCCGGCGTTTTCCCCCACCTCGGCGCTGAGGTTGTCCCCGCGCCCGTACAGCGTAAGGGAAGAGAGGTCGGCGGCTAGGCCCGCTGCCGGGTTGTCGCCTTCCGGGTCGGTGGCCTCCCCGTAACGGGAGACATGGGTCAACTGTACCGACGCGAAACCGGCCGCCCGCAAGGAAGCGGAAGCCGCCCGCGCGTCATCCTCGGTCCGGAAGTAAGCCAGCAGGGAGCGTTCTTGAGGGCCAAGACGCATACAGATAACACCTCCTGTGTGCAGCATGGCCCCGGCAGGCCGAAAACTAAACCCCCGCAGGAGCAAACCGCGCAAAAAACGAAGGCGCCGCCGGTCGGGGCGGAGCGTACTGGAAAGCCAGTACGTCAGCACCCGGACGGCGGCGCCTGACCAAGCCGGGCGCCGCTTTTCAGCGGCCTTCCAGACCCGCGCCCGCCAGGTGGCTCAAAAGCGAGTATGGCGCGGCCTTCTCTAGATGTCCCGGCGCGTAAAGACCCATGCCGCCGCCCCCAGCGCCCCCACCAGGTAGAGCGCGGTGTAGACCAGCATCCAAACGCTGGGCTCCACCTGGGCGCCGAAGGGCCCCATCTGGGCCGCGGCGGCGAACGGGTTCCGCACGTCGGCCGACCCCAACAGGAGGTAGATAACCTTCCGGTAGAGGGCGTCGACCGGCATGATCAGGCTGGTCAGGATCCCGATCGTC